>JAGNUI010000022.1 GCA_017987065.1 Arenimonas sp. | reverse complement strand
GTGGCTATTGGTGTGGCTGCAATGCCATTGTGGGCGGGGTTCTTTGCTGCATTGCGTGGTTATCATCCCAGTAAAATTGAGTGGAGCGGATTGCTGCTCGGATTTCTTGGTGTGCTTTGGCTTAATATGGGCAGCGAACTTCGCGTTTCAACCTTAGGGTTGTTGTGTGTCTTAGCAGCACCTATGGCGTGGGCCTGGGGCTCGATGTGGAGCAAAGATCAAGACTTGCCAGACCCAATCGTATCGTCTGCTTGGCAAATGCTTATTGGTAGCGTGATATCGCTTGTCATCGGTTTAATTCTAGGTGAACGAATAGATCATATGCCCAGCTTGCAAGGTACGCTGGCATTGGCGTATTTAACCCTGTTTGGCTCAATCGTTGCGTACTCGGCATTTGTCTGGTTGGTGAAGCATGTGCGTCCGGCGCTTGCCACCAGCTATGCTTATGTCAACCCACCGATTGCTTTATTGCTTGGAGTCACTGTTTTGAATGAACCAATGAATTCGCATACGGTGGTTGCCATGATTTTAATTCTGATCAGCATAGGTATTGTGACCATAGGCAAGCATTTTCATAAGGGCTAATCGACCCGTTTAATCAACATTTTCTTTGTTAATGTGTCTAGATATTCCGCTAAAAGTGCTTCATTCATTGGCTTAGCAAATTTAAAACCCTGTACATAATTGCAACCTAGACTAATTAGTCGTTGATGTTGGGTCTCGGTTTCCACGCCTTCTGCAATGACTTCCATATCAAGGCTATGCGCCAATTTAATGATGGTGTTGCAGATATGGTTGTCGCCGGTATTTAGGGATTTGAGAAATTCTTTATCAATTTTGACATAATCAAGCGATAAATCGCTTAGTCGTGATAACGACGAATAACCTGTACCGAAATCATCAATCAGAAATTGAACGCCAATGGCTCGCAAGCAGTTGATGTTTGTTTCCAGCCTTGACTTATCTGTGGCTAACATCGTTTCTGTGATTTCGAATAACATAACGTTTTTTGGCAGCGCATATTGGATCAGCATCGCGCCTATATATTCGCAAATTTCATCCTCAATCAGGGTGGCAGCCGAAATGTTGATGCATACCTTAAGCTCGGGATAATTTTTGCGCAGCTGCGATAATGCCGCTGATGCTTTACGAATGACGGCGCGGTCAAAGAGTGCAATCTTCCGAGTACTTTCTGCCAAGGCAATGAAGGTTGTTGGTGGAATAGCGCCGAGCACCGGATGAAACCAGCGTGATAATACCTCGAGGGAAAATAGCTTTCCGGTTTTGCTATCAAGAATCGGTTGCATCCATATTTCGAAGGTCTCGTTGGCAATCATCATCGACAATTCCGATTCGAGGCGTTTTCGATCGCTGAGTTTTTTTTCAATATCCGCATGGAATAGTCGAAAGCCATTCTGGCCACTATTTTTGCTTGCATACATAGCGATATCTGCTTTGCGCAACAAATCAGTTGGCTTCAATTTTGCCTCTGATTTACTATCAACTGCCACAATACCAATACTAGCTAGTACTTTTAAGGAATATCCTTCCCAGTCAATGGGCTGGGTTACGGCATCCAATATTAACTGGGCGTAGGCTTCTGGTGTGGGCAACGGGTAATTTTGATAAATAATAGCGAACTCATCGCCGCCTAAACGTACGGGTAAATTAGTTCGTAACTTACAAGCACGTAGCCGATTGGCAACCACAGTAATCACATGGTCACCGGCTAAATGACCATGCATATCATTGATGTCTTTGAACGCATCGAGATCCATTAACATCAATGCAAAGCGATCTATTTTCCCTGTTAATAATTTTTCACTTGCGATTTCGAGTTCATGTAATAGTAATTTTCGGTTGCCCAGCCCCGTCATATTGTCGTGAAAAACTTCGTGTTCAAGTTTCCGGTGGCTATAAGAAAGGTCTTCAAGCATGCAATTCACTTCACTTGAAATACGATCGATATCTTGGTCGCCAATGGCTGGCAATAGTTTGCCAATAGCACCGGCTTGCCGAATGCTAAAAATGTTGCGAACTAATAAATCAATCTTACGCAGCACGATTCGGTCGAACATGATGAACACGAAAAATAAGGCGATGATCGTTAGGATTAAGGCATTGATATTGATGATTTGCCTGGTGGTGCCAACCAACTGTTTCAAAGGCCGAGCTTGATTAACATGAACGGTGGCAACCGGCTTGCCAATGGTATTGAATAAGGTCTTGGTTGATTGGATCTGATTATCACCGATGGCCACTTTTTCTTTTAACAGTGTGGCATCCAAATTAAAATCCTGAATCGCCAGCTGTTTCAAAGCATTCAAACGCTTTTGATCAATCAAGCGAATGAACAGCATTTTGCCTCGCGCTGGACCATAGCCATCACTCGTTAATATTTCACTGACACCATAAATATATTGCTGGCCGTTGAAGCTCATAAAACTGCCAATTTTTGTTTCTTTAGTTTTAGTTAGCTCGTTTAAAATCTGATTTGATATGCCCATTGGTTTGGAATCGGCTATGTTTCTAATGCCAGTGGCGCCTGGAGCAAGCTGATTGGCACGAATCATTGCCATAACAATGCTGCCGTCAGGTCGCAGGATATAAACATAATCTATATCGAGATTATCAAAAATCTCTTCGGTGTAGTTTTCTTTAACATAGTTTGAATCGAATTTTTCCATGAAATCGTAAGTGGCCGACCACACCGCGTAATCGGCGGTTTGCTTGGCCATATTGAACATTTGCTGATTGAGCAAAATATTGATGCGCTTTTGTGTTTGAACAGCATCGCGATTCTCAAACTCGCGCATACTTCGTTCCATGACGAAGTAGGTAATAATGCTACCAATCGCCAAGAAAATAACTAAGATTGCTGAAGTCATTAGCAAGGATTGTCGTCTTAGACTTCCCATCTTCACCCTAAAGTAGCATCTGAAATTTATTGTAACCTATTCAGTGCGAACCATTTTTCACGGTGATTTGCCGAGCGAAGTCTAGCAACATCGATTTTTAACCGCCGCGCAACGCCGCCGTGACCGGTAAACGCGCCGCGCGAACGGCCGGTGCTAAGCCACCCAAAAAGCCTATGGCTAAAGCCCAGCTCAAACCTTTCAATACCAAGCTTGGCGTTACTGCGAAATTAAAAGCGACTTGCGTGAATCCTCCGCCGAGTGTTGAGACCGAATAGCCGTTAAACACAAAGTAGGCGATGGCAGAGCCTAATAATCCGCCTAGTAAAGACAGCGCCATGGCTTCAGCCATCACTGAAGCGACTACAGGTGCATTACCAAAACCCAAGGCACGAAGCGTGCCAATTTCTGCGGTGCGCGAAGAGACCGCAGAGTACATGGTATTGAGTGCGCCAAATAAGGCACCAAACGCCATGATGTAGGCAACAATATTGGTTAAGAACCCGATTTGGTTGGTTAAGCCAGAAGACTGTGATGAAAAATATTCTTGCTCGGTTTTGACCTCAACATTGAGTTGTGGATTAGACGTTAAGCGACGTTTGAGATCTTCCAAAGCATCTGAATAATTTAATTTCACTACTACCGATGAAACGCCCGTGCGGCCAAAGGCGCTTTGCACGGTATCTAAATCGGCCCACAGTTCTGAATCGTGTGCATCTTTGGTTTCGAACACGCCAACAACCACCCAATAAGAGCCACGAAATTTTAATTTTGATCCGATTTGCAAACCATCGAATTGTTTATAGGCGCCAGCTCCAACCATCAGTTCGCGCAGGCCCGGTTTAAACTTCCTGCCCTGGAGAATTTTTAACTCAGGACGTATGTCAAAACCTTTTGGTTCAATACCACGCAGTGAGACATTGGCGCCCGAGCTTTGACCTTTACGGGGCACTTCAGTAACCACAATTAATTCACCAGAGGCAAATGGTAGTTGGTCGGAATGCCGCGCAATGGCGGGGTCTTGTTTGATGAGGGTATTCGCCGAGCGGTCTAGGAAGCTAGACAGTTCGCCATTTGATCCGCCACGTAAAATAATGGCCCGGTTTGGATCGCCGGTGGCTGATAATGTTTTGTTCAAGCCAGTTGACATCGACAGCATGGCGATTAAAACACCAACCACGCCGGCAATGCCGATGACGATGACCAATGAAGCGCCCATGCGTTGTGGGATGCTTTTTAGATTCATCAGCACGATTTCGTAAATTTGTGTGGCTGTACTCATCTTAACGACCTGCCAATGCGTCAACGATTTTTAGGCGCATGGCGCGCCAAGCTGGCGGTAAGCCAACAACGATTGCGAGAAAAATGGTGGTGAGCAAGGCGAACAACCAAACGCTGCTGTCAGCTTTTACGGGATATTCTGGAGGCAGCGAGCCAATTACCAGCGTTGCAATTATCATGCCAAATAACGCGCCAATAAAACACAGTAGAAACGATTCCGCTAAAACTAAGGCTAGTACGGTACGATCGGTGAAGCCTAAGCATTTAAGCACGGCAAGCTCTGGAATGCGTTCACGAACGGCTTGGCTCATGGTGTAGCCGGTGAGAATGAGAATGGTAAAAAATACCGCGCCAGAAATGGCATTAACAATAAAGCCGATATCTCCTAATTGCTTTAAGAAACCCAGCTGAAATTCTTGTTCACTTTGGGTTTTGGTTTCGTCGGCGGAATTTTCAAATTTTTTATCGATTGCAGCCGCGATGCGCTCCGAGTCTAATGGGTTCTTGACCCGCACCACAAACACACCGGCCAAACCACGTGCGCGTTCGGAGCGACCTTCATCGAACTGACCATAATTCAGATACATTAAATTGGCACGATCACTCCATTCTTGATCGCGGCCTTCAAAGATGCCGACCAAACGCCATTGCCATGTCCGGCTACCATCACGTTGTGTCCAGATGAATGAGTCGAGTGGAATAATATCGCCTACTTTCCAGCCGAATTTATCAGCCAAGGCTCTTCCAGCGATGGCGCCATCTTGGGTGGAGATAAAGGCCCGTTTTTGTGCTTCCGGCATAACCCATTCGGGGTAAGTATCGAACAAGCGCTGTGGGTTAACGGCAAATTGCGGAAAGAAGTTTTTAGGGTCTTGATAAACACCACCAAAAAATTGCGAATGCCCAACATGTTCAACACCAGGAATCGATTCAATCTGCGGCAGCAAACGCATGGGTAAGGGCTGCGTAAAGCTAATTTTCGCTTGCGTGATCATCCGATTTGCGCCTAAAAAATCAGCGCCGCCTGATAGAACCGAATTAACCGCCTGCAATAAGCCAATCAATAAAAAAGCTGCCGATAAAGACAGTAGCGTGAACAGGGTTCGGGTTTTCTTGCGCATCAACGCGCCCCAAATCAATGGAAAGTATTTACGAATCACTTAATGGCTGGCCTCTGCAACCAAGGTGCCTTTATCAAGATGCACAATGCGTTTCGCGTATTCCGCCGCTTTTGGGTCGTGGGTGACCATCACAATGGTTTTGCCAAATTCACGATTCAGCAGTTGCAATAAGGTCAATACTTCATCGGCAGTTTTGCGATCCAAATCGCCGGTTGGTTCATCGCAAATCAAAATGCGCGGATCGGACACCAAGGCGCGCGCAATAGCCACACGTTGCTGTTGCCCGCCAGACAGTTCGTTGGGTTTATGGCCGGCACGATCAGCAATACCAACCAGTTGCAGTGCAATACTGGCTCGATGCTTGCGCTCACTGGCACTCATCTCGGTGAGTAATAAAGGCAGTTCAACGTTTTTTTGTGCAGTGAGAACGGGCATCAAATTGTAGCTTTGAAAAATAAAGCCCACCGTATTCGCGCGCCATGCGGCCAATTCATTGCCAGTTAGATCGTCAATGCGTTGATCATTAATTTTCAATAAACCACCGCTGGGCGAATCAATGCCGCCGATTAAATTCAACAACGTCGTTTTTCCAGAGCCCGATGGCCCCATCAAGGCCACAAAATCACCTTCAGGGATATCCAGATTGATACCATGCAACACTTCCAATACTTGCTTGCCGCGAATATAGGATTTGGTCAGCTGGCGAATTTCAACCAAAGGAAATAAGGAATCACCGTTTGCATCACTCATTTTTTAGCAGCCGGTTTTAAAGCAACGGAGCTGCCATCAACGAGTTCTTTGCCTGGACTTGCGATGATCGAATCACCCTTGCTAATGCCTTTGTCGATGAGTGTTTCGCTGTCGTTGCTATTCGCCACAGTGATGGCAACGCGCTTGGCTTTACCATCTTGCACGCTGAATACAAATTGCTGCTCACCGTCTTTAATAATCGCGCTGTTGGGAATCCAGAATCCTTGTAAGGGCTTGCTGGTATCTTTGGCTTCCAAAAAACTAACCCGCACGCCCATGTCGGGCACAATCCGTGCATCTTTGCTGTCGAGGTCAACGCGCACTTTCACAGTCGCTTTCGAACGGTCGGCGGTTGGAATGATAGCAATCACTTCGCCCGGAATTTTCCATTCGGGGTAGGCGTTCAAAACCGCTTCGATCGGCATTTTTGGGGTAACTCGCCCGATATAGGCCTCATTAACATCGACCTGCACTTCCAGAGAGTCCATATCAACCAAGGTACCAATTCCGGTTCTGATTGATCCGCCGCCTGCTGAGATGGGCGAAATCATTTCGCCCGGTTGCGCGGCTTTGGCAATAATAACGCCGGTAAATGGGGCGCGAATAACGGTGTTGTCAACGCCCAATTGGCTGACTTGTTTTTGATTTTTGGCAAGCTCAACTTGTTTTTGTAGACTGTTTAAACGCGCGTTTCGGGTGTCTAATTCGGCTTTTGCGGTATCCAGCGACTGGCGTGAGACCAGTTGTTTTTCAGCCAGCTCACGATTACGGCTGTAATTGCTTTTCGCCAACACTAATTGCGATTGGGCTTCGGCAAGTTGCGATTGGCTGGAGGCCAATTGCGATTGCGAGACATCGCGCAGCGCTTCGGCATCTAAGGGATCTAGTCGCGCTAAGATATCGCCCTCATTGACCCGCTGACCTTCTTCAATATAGACCTCTTTGACTTTACCGGTTACTTTTGAAGAGACTGTGGCAATACGTCGGGCAGTCACATAGCCGGAGGCATCCAATACCGATGCAGGGCCACTTTCCGCAGCTGAACGTGGATTGATGGTTTCTATTTCGATGGCTTTGGTTCTGCCGAAATAAGCAACAGCCAAGGCCAGTAAAATAGCGATGCCTAGTAGGTAGGGCCAACGGCGTTTTTTCTTGACAACGTTTGGTTGCCGATTAATTTTTAGTTCGTTAAGCAGTTGGTCAGTACTAGACATGGTTTTCCTAGGCTTGAATTTATTTAGAATGGGTAAAATTATATAATTATTGGTGTTTTATTGGCTATATTTGGCGTTCAACCAAGCAAATGTGGCGCGCAGGCCTTGCGCCTCGCCGCCGGCTGGTTTGCCCGGGCGCTCATAATCATTCCAGCTATACACATCAATGTGTGCCCATGCAATATTGGCCGACACAAAGCGTTGCAAAAATAGTGCGGCACTAATACTTCCGGCCATTTTGCTGGCACCGGCATTGGCCAAATCGGCAACATTTGAATTCAGATAACTTAAGTACGGTTGCCATAACGGCATACGCCAGAGCGGATCGTGTTGCTGCACGCTCGATTTCAAATAGGACGCAGCTAATTCATCGCGATTGCAAAACAGTGCTGGCAAGTCTGGGCCTAAAGCAACGCGCGCAGCACCGGTTAAGGTGGCAAAATCGATTATTAAATCAGGTTGCATTTCACTGGCCAAACTCAGCGCATCGGCCAGCACCAATCGGCCTTCGGCGTCGGTGTTGTCAATTTCAACGCTTAAGCCTTGTCGGGTAACGATGATATCGCCGGGCCGGAATGCATTGCCGGCTATGGCGTTGTCAACCGCTGAAATTAATAAACTAATCCGAACAGGTAGCTTTTGACTGATGATTAAACGCGCTAAAGCCAAGGCATGTGCTGCGCCGCCCATGTCTTTTTTCATATTGCGCATGCCATCGCCCGATTTGATATTCAAACCGCCGGTATCAAAACAGACGCCCTTGCCACAGATCACCACATGCGGCTTGCTAGCATCGCCCCAATCCAAACGCAATAATCGTGGCGCACGCTTTGATGCGCGACCTACGGCATGCAGGGTGGGGAAGTTTTCGTTAAGTAAATCATCGCCTTTGATACAGGAAAATTGCGCTGAAAATTCATCAGCGCAATCTTTCACGGCATACTCTAATTCATCAGGGCCCATGTGCTCGGCCGGTACGTTGATCAAGGATCGCACCAGCAGAGATTCGCGAAGCACGGCAAGGGTCATGGCGCTTGCGCCTTCGGCATGCAAACGGGCCGGTGTATTCTTGGCAACATAACGATCAAAACGGTAGGCGCCCAAACCCCAGCCTAAAACAAGTTGATCGACACTAAGCGATGCGGTTGAACTTGGGCAACGATGATACGCCTGTTTTGGCAACAGTTTGGGCAAATGCGCAATGCCAAAGGGCTCATCTTCATCAACGATGACAAGCACTTGGTTTATAAAGCCTTGTGCATCGGGCAACAAGGCAAAGTTTTTAGCTTGCGCCAGAAATTTTTGGCTAGTCAGCCAATTTTGAATGTGCGGGTTTTGTTGGCTTAGCCATTGTGGATAATGTTCGGTTTTGATAAAAACAAGGGCATTAGAATTTTCTTCGCGAATTTCTGAAAGGCCATCGATTGCTATGTTGTTGTGCGTCATGAAGATTCACCATTAAACAAACTAACTAAGTTGTGCAGCGTATTAATTTGATAAGTTGCTACTTGGATTTCCTCTGGCCATATGGCTTGCGTGCGGTTGATCCACGCTGATTGAAAGCCGGCATTGTGCGCGCCTTGCACGTCGAGCCAGGGATCATCGCCAACATGGAGAATATTAGGCGCGGTTATATTGAGTTTTGCGCTAGCTGCTTCAAAAATCGCCACTTCTGGTTTCGCGCTACCAATGTTTTTGGCCGAGATGCAGTCGATAAAAAACTCAGCAATACCGGTGCGATGTAAATCGGCGTTGCCATTGGTTATGGCAATCAGTGGAAATTGACTGGCAAGCCGTTGCAAGGCTGGAATACAGTCTTCGAATAGGGTTACTTGATTACGCGCCGAGAAAAAAGCTTCAAAAGCAGGCTCAACCCAGTCATCGGATTCGCCCGACAACTGAAAAGCATGCCGCAATGAAAGCTTACGTTGCGTGGTGAAATCGTGGGCCAGTTCTGGGTGCGCTTGCGCAATATGTTCACGCAAGTGGCGCATGGCAGGAATTGGGAATTGAAGGGCAGTTTTTGGTGTGTTTTTAACTAAAAACTGATGCAAATTTTGTTCGGCATGCTCAATGACTGGCCATATCGGCCATAAGGTATCGTCAAGATCGATGCTGATAGCCAGGATGTTTTTCATTTGTTTAGCATACCGTGAAGTAAGTGTATGCCGTGTGTTTTTTAACGCATTTGTAAATAACCGGTTTGTCGGCCGCGCGCTAGTCCCAACTCTAAGCGTACCGAAGGCTTTGCCAAAGCGGCGCGTATCGCATTCAAGTTATTGACACTGAGACGATTCACCACCATGATTCGGTCGCCTACTTCAAGACCGTTGTTGTCGGCACGGCTTCCGGCTATTATCTTATTAACGATGATGCCACGCACGCCTGATTGTTGATAACGTTCTGGCAAGTCAATCAAAATGGCGCCGCTTAAGCGGACATCTAGCGTTCCGGCATCCAGTTCTTTGCTCTGCGCACGCAATTGCGCTGAGATGTTCATACGCTGCGTACCGCGAACAATTTCCAAACTGACCGGTTCGCCCAAAGGCAACAGTCCTTCCAAATTGTTTAATGCATCCGAGCTATCAATGCGTTGACCATTCGCTTTAACAATCACATCGCCAGGTTTAATGCCAGCGCTTTCCGCAGGGCTATTTCGATTGACCCGGGTGACCCAAGCGCCCTTGGTGTATGGTGCCGTTTGAGTCTGTGTCGTTTCAGTTTCGATGCCCAGAGAGCCACGCCGCACTTCACCATAGGCCATTAATTGCCGCATGATTTCCTTAGCTAAATTAGAAGGAATGGCAAAGCCAAGCCCAATATTGCCGGCAGCACTACCACGTGGGTTGAAGCTGGCCACATTAATGCCAACCAATTCACCATTTAAATTAACCAAAGCACCGCCGGAATTGCCGGGATTAATGGGCGCGTCGGTTTGAATAAAGCTCTGATATCCCAAGCCTTTTAAGCCACTCCGGCCAACTGCCGAGACAATGCCCGAGGTGACCGTTTGCCCAAGTCCAAAGGGATTGCCAACTGCCACCACGTAGTCGCCAACACGTAGTTTGGTGGAATCTGCAACGGGCAGGGCGGTCAAATCTTTGGCAGCAATACGAATGACCGCAATATCGGTGTCTGGGTCAGAGCCAATCGGCTGCGCTTCAAAGGTGCGCCCATCAGCCAGACTTACCGAGACTTCATCGGCACCCTCAACCACATGGTTATTGGTTAGAATCAAACCGCGGGTGGCATCAATAATCACGCCTGAGCCCAGAGATTGCGAAATGCGTTCTTGCGGAATTCGACCGCCACCAAAGTAATCGGCCAGAGAATTGCTTGAACCAGCGCGTTGTTTGGTATAAATATTGACCACCGCAGGGGTCACTTTACTGAGCATGGGTGCCAGTGTCGGCATGGCGTTGCTACTGCTCGGGGTGATGGCCGCCTGAGCCGTTGGAATTATCCATGTTTGTGCGGAATCAGCAATGGGCGGCTGATTTTTTTGGGTATAAAAAAGACTACTGATAAAAGCGCCAGTGGCTATCAATAAAATACCTAAAGCAAGTGAGCGATACGAAACAAACATAGTGATTCCTGCAGGGTTTCTGTTGAGAATTATAGCAAAGCAAAAAAATTACAACTAATTTGCATTGGTAATCGCTAATAAGTTAATAGTAAGGCACTGTAAATTAAGCAGATATGAACAACATTTTTGCTTTTAATACATTGTTGACAGAGGCGGTTAGTAGGGTTAATGTAGTCGGGCAAACACAACATATTGTGTTTTTAATTAAATAAACCCCAAGATATAGGGTGGGGCGAAAAAATAGATACTTAAAAGAATAATGGAGACTAGCGTTACTATGAGTACACCCCGTTTAGAGGCCGTTCCAGCCAACGTGCAACAACCTGCCAATGACACCTTGCCCTTGCAACCTGCATCTGTGGACATCTGGGACAAAAAATATCGGTTGAAATCAAAAAGTGGTGATGCTGTCGATAAAAATATCGACGATACCTACAGCCGTGTTGCGAAAGCTTTGTCGGATGCAGAATCAGATCCAGAAAAACAAGACTATTGGCATGAGCGGTTTTTATGGGCATTACGGCGCGGTGCTATTCCTGCTGGGCGGATTACTTCCAATGCCGGTGCACTCGAGCATAAACCAGCCACCAGTACCATCAATTGTACGGTCTCGGGTAGCATCACGGATTCAATGGATGGCATCTTAAATAAAGTGCATGAAGCCGGATTAACCTTAAAAGCCGGTTGCGGTATTGGCTATGAGTTTTCCACCTTGCGGCCACGCGGTGCATTTGTAGCGGGTGCCGGGGCGTATACCTCTGGGCCACTCAGTTTCATGGATATCTACGACAAAATGTGCTTCACCGTCTCTTCGGCTGGTGGCCGTCGCGGTGCACAAATGGGTACCTTTGATGTGTCGCATCCGGATGTGAAAGAATTTATTGGCGCTAAGCGTGAAGATGGCCGTTTGCGTCAATTCAATTTGTCCTTATTAATTACCGATGGCTTTATGGAAGCCGTTGCCAAGGATGCCGATTGGCCGCTCATCTTCCCAATCAATAAAAAAGAGTTGGCTGAAATTGATCTCAATAATGACAGCGATGTTGTATGGCGTGATTGGCCGGTTACCGAAGCCTATGTGACACGCGATGACGGCATGGTTGCTTGCAAGATACATGGGCAAATTCGCGCTCAGCAATTGTGGAACCGTATTATGGCGTCCACGTATGATTTTGCCGAACCTGGTTTTATCTTGATTGATCGCGTCAATGAAATGAACAATAACTGGTGGTGTGAAAATATTCGCGCTACTAATCCGTGTGGCGAACAGCCCCTTCCACCCTATGGTGCATGCTTATTGGGCTCAGTCAATTTAACCTTGTTCGTGCGCAATCCATTTACCGATAAAGCTGAATTTGATTGGGATGAATATAAAGAGGTGGTTCGCGTCTTTACACGCATGCTCGATAACGTAGTTGAAATCAATGGTTTGCCGCTTGAGCAGCAACGCCTTGAAATTGTTCGTAAGCGTCGTCACGGCATGGGCTTTTTGGGCTTAGGTAGCACGCTAACGATGCTTAAAATGAAATACGGTAATCCTGATAGCTTAGAATTCACCGAGTCTATTTCACGCGAAATGGCGATTGCGGGCTGGGAAGTAGGTTTGGAACTGGCGCAAGAAAAAGGCCCTGCACCCATCATGGATGAAGATTTTACGGTCAGTGCTGAAATGTTGCGTAAGCGTCCAGAAATGGCTGCTGATGGTTATAAAATCGGAGATCCTATCAAGGGTCGTGTGTTGCATGCTAAGTATTCGCGCTATATGCAACGTGTTGCAGCAGTGGCTCCTGAGTTGGTTGAAAAAATGGCGGCTTCAGGCACTCGTTTTACCCATCATTCCTCGATTGCGCCAACCGGCACCATTTCTTTGTCACTGGCCAATAACGCATCCAATGGTATTGAGCCAAGTTTTGCCCACCATTACAGCCGTAATGTGATTCGCGAAGGTAAGAAGAGTAAAGAAAAAGTGGAAGTGTACAGCTATGAGTTGTTGGCTTATCGCAGTTTAGTGAATGATAAAGCCATGCCGTATAGCGCTGAGGCTGACGCGCAGTTGCCGGAATATTTTGTTGCCGCCGACGACATCACTCCGAAAGCACATGTGGATATTCAGGCGGCTTCGCAAAAATGGATTGATTCATCCATTTCTAAAACTGCCAATGTGCCCACCAATTACCCGTATGAAGATTTCAAAGATATCTATACCTATGCACATGCACAAGGTTTAAAAGGCTGTACCACCTTCCGTTTCAATCCGGCCGCCTTCCAAGGCGTGTTGGTGAAGGAGTCGGATTTAGAAAATACCTTATATAAATTTGAACTTGAAGATGGTTCTATGGTAGAAGTAAAGGGCAATGAAGAAATTGAATACGATGGTGAAATGCACACTGCCGCCAATTTGTTCGATGCATTAAAAGAAGGTTACTACGGAAAATTCTAATTCATCCACTCTCAAAAATAGGTGATGTTATGGCCACAAAAAAATCAACCAGTAATGTTCAAGCCGCTGTGAGTAAAGTGCAAGCGGAAGCAAAAAAAATGAGCGATGCCTTGTCAAAGAAAGCGGCACCACTCATAAAAAAGGTGCAGCAAGAAATGGCTAAAGCGGAAAAATCCAATGCCGGCAAGGCTGTTAAAAAAGCAATTACCCAAGCTGAACGCTCAGACACAGCTAAAGCAGTGAAGAACGCCATCAGCATGGCCAAAGCCAAGTTTGATAAAGCCTCTGGTGCTAAAAAAGCGCCTGCCAAAAAAGCAGCGGCAAAGAAAGCGCCAGCTAAAAAAGCAGTAGCAAAAAAAGCGCCTGCCAAAAAAGTAGCGGCAAAGAAAGCGCCAGCTAAAAAAGCAGTAGCAAAAAAAGCGCCAGCTAAAAAAGCTGCTGTTAAAAAGTAAGCGAATAGGTAAACGCAAACTGCGTTTATAAGCTACATCAGCGCGCACCTTGTGACGTCAAGGTGCGGCTGAATTTTAAAACAACACATGATTAGTACAACGAAATAGTTTAGGAGTTTGGGCAGCAATGGCAATTAAGATTACAAAAAAAATCAAGTCGTATAGCGTGCAAACGCCGGAAGAAAAAGCAGCGTTAGTGGCTGCTCCTGCAATGATTGTTCCACCGAATAATCCGATTGCAGAAATTATTCAGATGCATGAAAAAGTTGAGCGCCCTGAAGCGTTGGTGGGTGCCACTTATAAAATTAAATCACCGTTGGTTGAACATGCCATGTATGTCACCATCAACGATATCGTGCTTAATCCAGGTACCAAGCATGAAATGCGTCGTCCGTTCGAAGTGTTCATCAACTCTAAAAATATGGATCACTTCCAATGGGTGGTCGCCATCACCCGCATCATGAGCGCCGTGTTCCGTAAAGGTGGCGATGT
>JAGNUI010000133.1 GCA_017987065.1 Arenimonas sp. | reverse complement strand
GATGATTTTGAAGCCTTATTTAATGTGCACGGCAGAGATCTTGATGGTACCGCACGTTTATTTCGTGCTGGCATGATTGAAGCAGGTACCAACAATCCTGTCGCTGGATTTAATCGCGATAAAATTTCTATTGATGGCACCAACGAACAAACGTTGAACCAGTTTGGTGCCAGTGCCAATTTGCGTTGGGATTTTGAAAACTTTAGCTTAATTTCGATTACTGGTTATGAAACCGTTGAAGCATACAGCCGCGGCGATATCGACGGTGGCTCAATTTATACCTACCCAACCAATGATTTAAACGAAGCACTATTTCCAGCAGAATCGGCGGATGGTTTGCCAAGCCATGATCAATTCACCCAAGAATTACGTTTAGAGTCGCAAACTGGCGGTAAGTTTGAATGGCAAACTGGCTTGTATTATTTCAATGAAGATATCGTCATTGACAGCTTCAATTACGACACCTTTACTACGCTGCAAAATGGTTACGCGAAGCAGACTCAGAGCAACGATGCTTGGGCAGTTTATGCATCCGGTGATTATTCCTTTACCGATGCATTCAGTATGCGCGCTGGTTTACGTTATACCAAAGATGAAAAAGATTTCACTGCTGAAAGAACCGATTCGCCATTCTGCCCTCCTGGCGCATGCGATGCCTATCCAGACCCTGAAAGTACAAGTGCCTCGCACACCAGTTGGGACATTAGTGGTATTTATGCAGTTAATGAAGATTTTAATCTTTACGCCCGTATAGCAGAAGGCTTCAGAGCACCGGCTCTTCAAGGTCGCTTATTATTTGGCGATACCATTTCTGTAGCAGACAAAGAAACGACGACTTCTTACGAAATAGGAATGAAATCTGAACTTTTTGATAACCGTGTTCGTCTTGGATTCAATCTGTATTATTTCGAGACCCAAGATCAACAATTAACAGCCGTTGGTGGTGGGACAAATTTCAATACCTTGATAAATGCGAATGAAGTCGTTGGTAAAGGTTTTGAGCTCGATCTGCAAGCTTATCTAACGGAAAACTTATTGCTGACCCTTGGCGCCAGCTACAACGACACTGAAATCAATGATTCTGGCTTGAAGGTTCAGCCATGTGGTGGCGGTTGCACCGTTTTAGATCCAGTTGCTGGTCCTGGTTTGGTGAGTATTGATGGCAACCCATTGCCAAATGCCCCAAAGAATATCTATAACTTAACCTTGCGTTACGGCATTCCAGTGGGCGAGGGTGAGTTCTTTGCCTACACCGATTGGTCGTACCGTAGTGATGTCAATTTCTTCTTGTATGAATCCGTTGAATTCCGCGGCAGCTCCTTGTTAGAAGGTGGCTTGCGTGTGGGTTACAACTGGAATAATGGTAACTATGAAGTAGCCGCATTTGGCCGCAACATTACTGACGAACTGGCCATTATTGGTGGTATCGACTTTAACAACTTAACTGGCATGATTAATGAGCCACGTGTTTTTGGTGTTGAATTTAAAGCTGGATTCTAATTCAAGGCATTCAGGTAATTTAAAAGGGCCGAGTAATCGGCCCTTTTTTTTGCGGTATGATAGACCAATACTAGGAGAGTTTCATGGGCAGTGCATTTGATTTTTCAGCAACCGATATTGACGGCAATTCGCAATCTTTTTCTGATTATGCGGGCAAAGTAATTTTAGTAGTGAATACCGCTTCCAAATGTGGCTTTACCCCACAATTTACGGGCTTAGAATCATTGTGGCGTGAGCATAAAGAACAAGGCTTGGTTGTGCTTGGCTTCCCCTGCGATCAGTTCGGCCACCAAGAGCCTGGCAATGAAGATGAAATCAAGAATTTTTGTTCGCTCAGTTACGATGTCAGCTTCCCCATGTTTTCAAAAATTGATGTGAATGGCACGGCGGCGCATCCTTTTTACCAATGGTTGAAAAAAGAAAAGTCTGGATTGCTGGGGATTAGCGCTATTAAATGGAATTTCACTAAATTCTTAATTGGCCGAGACGGCAATGTCATCAACCGTTATTCACCAACCGATAAACCCGAAGCCATTGAGAAAGATATTATTAAAGCGCTAAAGGCTTAATTAAGACTTTGTAATTCATGGGCTATCTGCGACATTTTGCCACGTGATAAGAAAAAATCCCAATATTTGCCGCCAACTTGCCGCCATAATACAGCGGCTCTTAATGCGGCAAGCAATGCAGCGCGCACTTCAGAGACGACTTGTGTTTGTGCTAAATAGACAGGGTTGCCTTGCACCATTATTTTTGCACCCAATGGGCTAACCTTTTCCGCATAAAGAGTGCCTAATTTAGCGAGGATTTCAGGGTGTGTAGCGCCTAATTGCCGGCTCTCTTGGCTGATTTCACTGAGTTGGTCGTGAACTAAGCTCATCACATCTGGATTTTTAGCGAATTGCCGTTCTAAATGCAACACATTAAGCGCTATGCGAGTGATTGCATTATCGCGACTGGATTCACCTTGTAGTTGATTGTAAAGCTTCTTAAAGCCGGGTTTTAGATTGTGACGGTTGCCATAAACTTGCTCAGTGCCAGCGGCATCGAACACAAAAAGGCTGTTGATACAGGTTGCCAAAGGGTCTGTTTGCGCTTGGCCTTGATTGGCCATGAGTTGGACTTGCTCAACAGCTTGCAATAAGGCCGCTAGCGCGATGACACGATCTTTCATAGGGTTTTTTCACTTCTAAGTTGGCTTTCAAGGCGGGCGTTGGTTTGCGCAATAACGGCACCACCTAAACAAATATCATCAATATAAAGCACCAACGATTGACCTGGTGTGACAGCGCGTTGCGGTTCATTGAAATGCACACTCAAACAACCATCGGCAAGTACAAGCACTGAGCAAGCAACATCGTGTTGTCTATAACGTGTTTTAGCGGTGCAGTTGAATTCAACAGCGGGCGGATAGCCTGCAACCCAATGCGCTGTTTCAGAGATTAAATGGGTTGAATGCAACCATTCGGAATCAATGCCCTGATCAACAAACAAGATGTTTTCGTGCATATCTTTACCCACTACAAACCAAGGCGCAGCAGAACGCCCTTTAACGCCGCCAATATGCAATCCTTCTCTTTGGCCTAAGGTGTAATAAAAAACGCCACTATGCGTGCCTAGCGATTGTCCATCAACACTTTTAATAACGCCGGTCTGGGAAGGGATATATTGCGACAGAAAATCCCTGAAATCGCGCTCACCAATAAAACAAATGCCAGTGGAGTCTTTTTTCTCTGCGGTAGCGAAGCCAGCACTTTTGGCTAAGGCACGAACTTCCGACTTGGGAAGGTGACCAATTGGGAATAACGTTGCGGCTAATTGGCTTTGTCCCAGTTGATGCAGAAAATACGATTGATCTTTGTTTTGATCAAGGCCACGCAATAAAAAATATTCGCCATCTTGCTCACGAATTTGAGCATAGTGACCCGTTGCGATTTTATCGGCGCCGAGGACTTTGGCTTCATCAAGAAAAGTCTTAAATTTTATTTCGCGGTTACATAGAACATCAGGGTTTGGGGTGCGACCAACCTTATATTCGGCAAGAAAATGCTCAAAAACTTCAGACCAATAGGCTTTGGCGAAATTTCGTGAATGAAAAGGGATTCCAAGCTTGCCACATACCGCCAGCGCATCTTTGCGGTCTTGTTCGGCACGGCATTCGCCATTTTCTTGTTCATCCCAATTCTGCATAAATAGGCCAGAAACGTTATAGCCGTCATTTTTAAGCAATAAAGCCGCCACTGAGGAATCGACGCCACCAGAAACACCCAGCATGATTTTAGATGCGCCATTCACAGTGCATGAATCGCATGTAAAGGGTAACGCTGGCCGGCTAGGTAATCTTGCACCAGTTTCCAAACCAAAGGGCTACGATGTTTATCCGATAAGGCTTTGATAGCGCTGGGGCTAAGCCAATGAGCGGCTATGATACCTTCATCAAGGCTGAGTTCGGGGTCGAAATGGATTGGGGTGGCTGCAAAAGCCATGCGCAAATAGTGTTGATTGCTTGCTGGGGCTTTCCATTGGTAAGCGCCTATAAAATGCGTTAGTTGCACATGCCAACCGGTTTCTTCTAATGTTTCGCGCACGGCTGCTTGTAATATCGATTCGTCTGGCTCAAGGTGACCTGCAGGCTGGTTGAACACCGCAACGCCGGCAACATGCTCTTCAACCATCAATAACTCACCATCACGCACCACAACAGTGGCTACGGTAACGTCAGGTTGCCAAAATTTTC
>JAGNUI010000132.1 GCA_017987065.1 Arenimonas sp. | reverse complement strand
GCATCGGCATGGCGCATCACGCCGGTGCCCGGATCGTTCCACAACACACGGTTTAAACGCTTAGCAGCCGCATCGGTGCCGTCAGCCACAATCACCACACCAGAATGTTGCGAGAAGCCCATGCCCACGCCGCCGCCATGATGCAAGGAAACCCAAGTTGCGCCGCCAGCCACATTCAGCATGGCATTGAGCAATGGCCAATCGGATACTGCATCCGAGCCATCTTTCATCGCTTCGGTTTCGCGATTGGGTGAGGCCACCGAACCCGAATCCAAATGATCGCGACCAATCACAATCGGTGCACTGAGTTCACCGCTTTTCACCATTTCATTAAATGCTAAGGCCAAACGATGGCGATCGCCTAAGCCCACCCAACAAATGCGTGCTGGCAGACCTTGGAAATCAATGCGTTCTTTAGCCATATCCAACCAGCGGTGTAAATGGGGATCGTTCGGAATCAGCTCTTTCACTTTGGCATCGGTTTTGGCAATATCTTCTGGGTCGCCACTTAAAGCCACCCAACGGAACGGACCAATACCGCGACAGAATAAGGGGCGCACATACGCTGGCACAAAACCTGGGAAATCGAAGGCATCGGTGCAGCCGACTTCCAATGCCATCTGGCGAATGTTATTGCCATAATCGAATACCGGAATGCCCATGTTTTGGAAATGCAACATGGCTTCCACATGCACGCGCATGGAGTGCTTGGCGGCATCAACCACTTTATCCGGACTATGCTTTTGCTCATCCACATATTGTTCCCACGTCCAACCCATCGGCAAATAACCATGCAATGGATCATGTGCTGAGGTTTGGTCGGTTACTGCATCTGGGCGCACACCACGACGGACCATTTCTGGCAAAATTTCTGCGGCATTACCGAGCAATGCAATCGATACCGCCTTACCTTCCGCGCAATATTTTTCAATGCGCGCTAAGGCGTCGTCTAAATCATTCGCTTGCTCGTCCACATAACGGGTTTTAATTCGCATATCAATGCGCGATTGTTGGCATTCAATATTCAGGGAACAGGCACCGGCCATGCTTGCTGCGAGTGGTTGTGCGCCGCCCATGCCGCCAAGGCCGGCGGTAAGAATCCATTTACCGGTTAAATCACCGGCATAATGCTGACGACCCATTTCCACGAAGGTTTCATAAGTGCCTTGCACAATGCCCTGCGAGCCGATGTAAATCCACGAACCAGCAGTCATCTGGCCATACATCATCAGGCCTTTTTTATCGAGTTCGTTGAAGTGCTTCCAAGTGGCCCAATGTGGCACCAAGTTGGAATTCGCAATTAATACGCGTGGCGCATCCGGGTGCGAGGGAAACACACCGACCGGCTTGCCGCTTTGCACTAGCAAGGTTTCATCGTCGTGCAGTTCTTTCAAGATCTCCAAAATTTTGTCGTAGCATTGCCAATCGCGTGCAGCCCGGCCTATGCCGCCATACACCACCAAATTTTTTGGATCTTCGGCAACTTCCGGATCTAGGTTGTTTTGCAACATCCGAAAAGCAGCTTCGGTTTGCCAAGATTTGCAGTTCAGCGTGCTACCGCGTGGGGCGCGGATTTCGCGCGAGGCATCATAACGAGGGTTTGACATAGCAAATACTCCAATGGGATTATTTATTATAAACACTTCTTGTAGCTCAGATATAAAGGCTTAATGTCTGAATTATTCAGCCAGAGAAATGCGATACTAAATATTGCAACTTACACCGCAAAGAGAATTGCCAACATGCAGCAATTTACGCCGAAATTGATTACCGCTCTGCGTGAAGGATACAGCCTTGCAAAACTGCGTGCCGATGCCATGGCAGGATTGACGGTTGCGATTATCGCTCTGCCGCTTGCAATGGCTCTAGGTATTGCCAGTGGTGCTTCTCCCGACAAAGGTCTGATTACAGCAGTGGTTGCTGGCTTCCTCATTTCTGCATTAGGCGGTTCACGATTACAAATCGGCGGGCCAACGGGTGCTTTTGTTGTGGTGGTGTTTACCATCATCGCCAAACACGGCTATGACGGATTAATAATTGCAACACTAATGGCAGGCATTATTTTGATAATTGCTGGCTATGCCAAATTCGGGCAGATGATTAAATTCATCCCGCATCCAGTGATCACCGGATTCACCGCCGGTATAGCAGTGATTATTGCTTCAAGCCAAGTGAAGGATTTTTTTGGCCTGTCCATTGCGTCAGTGCCGGCTGAATTTCTAGCACAATGGCAGATGTATTTCAGTTCGTTATCAACATTACATCCAATTACATTGGCTGTTGGTTTTGGCGTACTGGCAGTCATCATCGGATTACGTAAATACTCACCGCGCCTACCTGGATTTTTAATTGCCATCGTCCTAGCGTCCATAGTGGTCAGCGTTTTGCAGCTATCCGTTGATACGGTGGGTTCACGTTTCCCACAGATGAGTTCTGGTCTTGCCATGCCCGTGTGGCCGGACTTTAGCATCGTCAAAATACAGGAAATGTTGCCATCGGCCTTCACCATTGCCTTCCTGGCCGGCATTGAAGCGCTATTATCGGCCGTTGTTGCAGATGGCATGACGGGAACTCGACACCGTTCTAATCAAGAACTGGTTGGACAAGGTTTCGCCAATATTGCATCGGCTTTATTCGGTGGCCTGCCTGCAACTGGCGCGATTGCACGCACCGCCACCAATATTAAATCCGGGGCTCAAACACCTGTTGCAGGTATTTTGCATGCTGCATTTTTGCTTTTATTTATCTTATTTGCCGCCAATTTAATGGCCTACGTGCCGATGGCTGCCCTTGCAGCAATTTTATTTATTGTTGCTTGGGGAATGAGTGAATATAAGCACTTTATTCATTTGCTATCCATGCCCAATAGTGATCGTGGGGTTCTACTGCTAACTTTCGGTCTCACTGTATTTGTCGATCTGACCGTTGCTATTGGTGTTGGAGTAACCGTGGCTTCCTTGCTATTCATGGCCAGAATGAGTGAGACCGTACAAATCGAAAATGGCAACAGTCTGCTACCAGATGCCGACCAACTGGCTGATGAAATTGGACAGCGGGATTCCTTGCCAAATGGGGTTGAGGTTTTTCGAATCACTGGGCCGTTTTTTTTCGGTGTAGCTGGTGAGTTACTCGATACACTACGGCGCGTTGGGCAAACCCCTAAAGTCATCATCTTGCGCATGCGGTTGGTGCCGATGCTTGATGCCAGTGGCGTCAGTGGTGTCGCTGAATTCATCTCACAAGCTCAGAAAAGCGGTGCAAAAATTATATTTTCGGGTGTCCAAGAAAAACCCAAAGCGATGCTTGCCCGTGGCAGAATTAGCGATACCACTCCCAATATCTATTTTGCAGACAATTACAGCGCCGCCATCATTAAGGCTAGATTGATAATTGATTCAGCATGAATTTTTTACGGCATTTACAACTGGCTATTCAGGCAATAGGCGGATTATTTCGCCGATAAAATCCGTAAACTACAGCCAGTGCCGTAGCTATCGCTGCGGGCAAATAGAGTACGGAATAATGCCATTGCTTGAACCCATAGGCTCCGATAATTCCGCCTACTAAGAAACCTGAAATTACTACTAAACTCAAACCTAATCGACGACGTTCAATTGCCAGCCCGCGCATATAATGACCAAGAAAAATACCCAAATCGGTGAACATACCAGTCACGTGCGACGTACGGATAACCGTGCCACTAAACGTTGAAGCCATAGCATTCTGCAAGCCGCATGCAGCACCTGCCAAATAAATACCGAATGGAGATTGTTGCTCAAGAAAATGCACTGCTAATACCAAGAGTAGCGATTCAATCAACAATGCCACGCCATAGCGTCTACCTAACCTTAGCGTACTATCACCAATAATAGTACCACTAACCACAGCACCTAAAAAAAACGAACCGATAATGCACAACAAGTGGACTATCGAAGTCACATCAGCATCGGCTATCGCTGATCCTAACATCGAAGTTGTACCCGTTAAATGCGTAATACCTTGATGCTCAAAACTCATGTAACCAACTACGTTGATAATGCCCGCCATAAACGCCAATATCCACGCATACAGCAACACCCAACCTGGCAAACGCATAATCATTACATCATCCTAATATTTTCTTGGTACGCATTCTCAAACCAACAACTGACCCAAGGCTAATTTATACGCCGCTTCAAAAGGCCGGCGAAACACGTGTTGACCTTGTTCAACACGAACCAAACCGAGCGAGGTGACCGTTTGAACTAACGGTCGATTGCCGGCAAA
>JAGNUI010000131.1 GCA_017987065.1 Arenimonas sp. | reverse complement strand
TAGGTATGGCCGTTTACTACTTGTATAGCCGTAAACGTAGCCACTTGGCTAATGGCACAGAACACGAATAATATGCTTCGCAACAATCTGTAACATTAAAACGGCGCGTAATGCGCCGTTTTTTTATCCACGTAATTCCGGTGTGTCGTCGCTGTCATCATCAAGCAAATCGGCGGGTAGTTGTTTTTTAGCACGTGCACCGAGCAGCTTCATTTTTTCCACTTGGCCAACCAGATTGCTGCGCCCAACTGATAAACGCTTAACGGCGCTGCTTTGTGCATCAAGCGCTTTATTCAGATGCTTACCAACTTCGCCTAAGTCAGTGGCGAAACTCACAAATTCATCGTAAAGCTTGCCGGCTTGATCAGCGATTTTCATGGCATTGGCATTGCGTAAGTCCAACTTCTGCAAATGCGCAACAGTGCGACAAACAGTAATCAAGGTTGATGGCGTAGCAAGCGTAATGTTGCGTTCCAGCGCGTAAACCATTAAACCATCATCGGCGCGCATGGCATCAATAAAGGCCGCTTCGATTGGAATGAATAACACCACAAAATCGGTGGTCCTTAAATTCGGTAGCGATTCATACGATTTAGCTGACAGTCCATCGATATGAGCTTTCACTGAACGCATATGTTCTTTCAAGGCTAGTTCACGCGCCTGCTCGTTCTCGGCGCTAATGTAGCGATCATAGGCTATTAACGAGACTTTGGAATCAAGCACAATGGCTTTGTTGTCTGGCAAGAAAATCACACAATCTGGCTGTTTACGATTTTTCTCTTCATCTACATAAGTGAATTGTGATTGGTAATCGCGGCCTTCCGTTAATCCGGATGCTTCAAGAATGCGGCCTAATACCTGCTCGCCCCAACCACCCTGGGCTTTGTTATCGCCTTTCAGTGCGCGGGTTAAATTGGTGGCTTCATCGGCCATACGCGCATTCAATTCTTTCAGTGTATGAATGCCTTCATTAGTATGTTGTACAGTTTGCCGAAACTCGCCAATTTGGGTTTTCAGTGGGTTCAATAAAGCATCGAGCTGTTCTTTATTCTGCTCTTTAAATTTCGAGGATTTATCCTCGAATATTTTTTGAGCGAGGTTCTCAAAGTTTTCCTTCAAGCGCTCTTCAGCAGAATTTAATAGTTGGATTTGTTCACTAGCGGACTGTTCGCGTGCATCTGAACCAGCTTTTAAGCCTGCATATTGCTCACGCACCTGAAAAAGTTCTTGTTCCTGCAATTGTAGAGCGATTATCTGACTATTGAGCTCAAAGAGCTTAGTTTCAAGCGCAGCTTTTTTAATTACAAAAAAAATCAGGGCAATCAGTAATATGATTAGCACCGTGATTAGAACAACATTTAAAATTGTAAAAGTCATAAGCCAAGCTCAAAGGAAACTTGGCTTATAGTAAGTCATTCGCATCTCAAAACATGAGACCTAACAGCAAATGATTAGGCTTTTTTAGCCCAAGCAGTACACCAACCGGCTTTAGCGACTGAGAAACCAGCAAAAATGGCACAAGCACCGGTTGCTGCTACGAAAAGCTGGCAATTGGCGCAATTACTGCCCGGCTTAGCACCAACGGCTTTTTTGGCATCAGCCACATACTTTAAAGCCACGGCTTGAGGGTTGGTGGCAGGAAGTGGCTTGAGAGCCTGTGCTTGTACTTGGCTAGTAAGCATGCCAGATACAAATGGCACCGCAGCAATGGCAACTAATCCACGCACTAAAAACTGACGACGACTGCTTTCTTGATTTTTCATAACAAACACTCCAAGTTTCATGAGAAAATGATTTTAAATAAACACTGTAATGACATGAATCATACACTTTGCCTGTGTACTATTGCTTAACTTAAATCAAGAAACTGTGTTTTTTTTCCATATTTTTCAGTCAATTGAGAATGAATCTTATTCACCATGTTAAATAAAAAAAACCAACTCATCCAAGACCTCATCGAGCATACCGCACAATTAGCCAGTGCCGGAATGACACCCGCTACCAGTAGCAATTTTTCTGCTCGATTAGATGACGCGCATTGTTTAATTACCGTCAGTGGTCGCGACAAAGGCAAACTTAACGCAGATGATTTTATGGAAATCAGCATGGACGGCATCGCTGTTGATGCCAAGCAAACCAGTTCTGCTGAAACTTTACTACATACCCAAATTTATCAATTGCGCCCTGAAGCGAATATTGTTTTACACACCCATTCACTGGCACAAACGTTGATGTCTATGCGTTATGAACAAGATGGCAAAATTGAATTTACTGGTTACGAATTACAAAAAGCATTCGTTGGTATAAAAAGTCACGATGGTACTGTGTCGTTGCCGATTGTTGCTAACTCTCAAACTATGAATGTGTTGTGTGAAAGTGTTCAAGCATTATTCGCTCAAGATAATTTTTGGGGCTATTTAATAGCCGGCCATGGCATCTATACGTGGGGTCGCGATATGATAGAGGCGCGTCGTCATTTGGATGCTTTTGAATTTTTATTACAAGCAGAATTAGCTAAATTGAGTTATAAATTATGAGCCGTTTACGCATTTTTTCAGATCAGAATCCGCACGTTGTTTTATTTGAAACCGAGCAATCCGATACCATGGCTGAGAAACTAGCAACGCTTGGTGTTGGCTTTGAACGATGGCCGATTCGAGCAATTAATGATCATGCCAGTAACGAAGAAATCCTCGCGGCCTATAAACCTGAAATCGATGAATTAGTCATTAACAATGGTTTTAATGCCGTTGATGTAGTCAGCATTAATCCAGACCACCCAGATCGTGAAATCATGCGGGCGAAGTTTTTAAACGAACACATCCATAAAGAAGATGAAATCCGTTTTTTTGTTCGTGGTTCCGGTTTATTTACCATGCATATTGGCAACAACGTGTATGAAGTGCTGTGCCAAGCTAGCGATCTCATTCGAGTGCCGGATAGCACCAAACATTGGTTTGATATGGGCCCCGCCCCGCTATTTACGGCCATCCGTTTTTTTACCGAAGCTGATGGTTGGGTAGGCTATTTCACCGATAGCGATATTGCACTACAATTCCCACGCTATGAACCAATCGCATGAATGCCATCAAAGCCATCGTCACGGATATTGAAGGCACCACAAGCTCTATCAGCTTTGTGCGCGATGTGCTTTTCCCTTATGCGCGTGCGGCTTTGCCAAAATTCATTGAAGACAATCACAGTAAACTTGAAGTGAGTTTATACATTAAGCGCATTGCTGAACAAACCCAAATCTCAGCTAACGATTTAGATAGCATCATCAATACCTTAATCACTTGGATTGACCATGATGTTAAAAACACCAATCTAAAAGCCTTACAAGGCATGATTTGGGTTGATGGTTACCTAAATGGCACCTATGCAGCGCCAGTATATGAAGATGCGTATAAACAGTTATTACAATGGCAACAAGCTGGAATACCTTTGTATGTTTACAGCTCAGGTTCGGTGCCGGCGCAAAAACTATTTTTCAAGCATTCACAAAAAGGCGATTTAACCGTACTGTTTAGTGATTATTTTGATACAGAAATGGGTGGCAAACGTTCCGCTTCAAGCTACTCGGCCATTGCCGAACACATAAAAATTCCAGCAGAAAATATTTTATTTCTATCCGATATCGTTGAAGAACTGGATGCTGCCCGCGAAGCCGGCTGGCAAACGGTATTGATTGATCGTCTTGAAGACTATGCCGAGCCACGGGTTGATGCGTTGGCCAACAAACATACACGAGTAACCGAATTTACGGCAATACAGGTTTAAGGTTCACTTTGTTGCAGTTCGTATGACGTTTCTTGTTGCACTTCACCTAACCAATTATCCGAAGCACGCACTGTGATTTTATGTGCGCCTAATGCCAGATTTGTTGGCAAAGCAAATCGCCACAAATGCGAAGAAACTGTGGCTTCAGGGGTTCGGTCGAAGCTACGAAGTTGCAAGGCCATATCATCGAGCCTATTAATTTCTTGTATAGCTGGATCAGTTTGTAATACGCGCGTCATGGCTTGCCATTGCCCAGCATCAATTTGTACTTCTACAAGCGTTTCAGGCTTGGCCATAAACACATTGGCAACGATGGCGAAACCCGGGTAAGCGCCTTGCCTCAGTACTTTAGGCGCATGTAATGCCATGGCTTGATTCGGATTTTGACGGGCATTAAACCATTGCAAACGATAATCATCATTTTCAATTTGCAACTTGGCATAACCATTCGGCGTGCCGTCGGACATTATGCTGTTAGGAATACCTTGTGCGTCTTTAATGCCAGACCAATAAGC
>JAGNUI010000130.1 GCA_017987065.1 Arenimonas sp. | reverse complement strand
GCACCCACCCATGCAAGTTGGAAGTCTTGGTTTTTCCATGTCAGCACTGCCGCGCTCGCACCACTGGGAGTTTGTCCTTGTTGCGGTCGTTGTATGCGTAAGGCTTGTCCTGCATTAATCAGGGCAGTTTCTGCATTTTCACCTTGCAACAAATTCATGCGAAGTTGCTCTCGAACAAAAGCACTGGCAATATCACCGGCATTGACTCCGCCCATGCCATCCACCAGCACGGCAAAACAATGTGTAGTATCAACATGGTAGCTATCCTCATTGAGGATGCGTTTTTTGCCAGGGTGGCTAATATGTCCGAGTTCAATCATTTTGAAATCATGTTAGAGATAAGCTGTTTATTATGAATGATTAAACGCCAAAAGGTGTTTAATCTAGCCAAAAAGGCATGATAACCGTTATAATCGCACACTCGAACCATTGCACTGGAGAGGTGGCAGAGTGGTCGAATGTACCTGACTCGAAATCAGGCGTAGGTGCGAGCCTACCGAGGGTTCGAATCCCTCCCTCTCCGCCAAAAAAAGCCCATTAACTGGGCTTTTTTATTCAGATTTTCTCAATTTTCCAACCATAGCTGGCTTTGAATGATTCTATGCGGCAGGCTGTGTTTTTTCCGGCGATAGATTTTTCATCCAGAAAGTACAGTTCTCCAATCACATTATTCAGGGAATATTGTTTGCAAGGCGGATTGAATGTTACTAAAACAGAGTTGATGTGACCGTCTGGGCCTTTGGTCAGTGAGCAGGAGTTTGGGTTAATCAACTCCGGATCATCTTTTCCTCTTTGAACGCGAAGCACGCATTTGGTGTCGCTTTGGATAAGTATAGTTCGAATTTCTTCCGCGTCAGCAGCTTGTTCAGTGGTTTGATTTGCTATTGGAGTTTCTGTAGCTGGCTTATCCGAACATCCTACGAGTAAAATGGTGCTTATTAAAAATAGTCCCTTACAGAATAATTGCATATGCTAATTCACATGAATGGTAACGGTAAATGTATACCAAAAATTTAGTAAAATTGCAATAAATTCAATTTGATACCTACTTTAACGGCACATAAAATTGAAACATTAAGGCTGCAGTGCCAAGAATGGTCACTTCAGCTTGGTAATTCTTTTTGTTAGTAAAGCCGATGCTCGGGAACACAGCTGGAGACAATCCCTTGTAATTGATCGGCACTTTATCTTCATAAGGATCGACATAGCCATAGGCTAGACCTGCGCTCCATTTGGCATACAGTCCTTGTACACCAGCCAAATCGCGGTATACCTTGCCCCAAGGAAAATAATAAACACAGGGCTGGCCAAAGGAATTGGAAAAATAAGCAATGCCCATAATATTGCCGTTTGCACGCTCACGCTCCAAACCAATCAGCCAAACGTAATCGTGACCTTCTCCATCATCACCGGATTCATTGTAATGAAAGGTATATGGCGAAAACATCACGCGCATTTGATCATCTTGATTGGCTTTAAAATTAAAGCCATCCGATAAAAGCGATGGAGTGGTAACTTCGGTGTCTTTTGCTTCAGTGCTATCTTCTGCGGCATTTACAAAAGAGCTGGTAAATATAGTCAATAACAAAGTGACGAGACATTTCTTAAAATTGCGCATCAAAATACCAAGAGGTTGCGTTAAACGATTGATAATAATATCAGTAGTTTAAGCAAAATATTGAATTATTTCTCATTTTATAAAACCTACGTTCAGCATTGCAGCAATAAAAGTTCCATAGTATTTAATTTCTTAATACATTTATAGCGTTATAATTTGATTGTCTCTATACATACGGGGTGCATCTTATGTCTGAAATTCTCGCTCCTGTTTCATTTGGTGAGCTACTCGATAAAGTGACGATTTTGCAGATAAAATCTGAACGTATGACCGATAAAACCAAAGTGGCTAATGTACTTAAAGAATTGCACGCTTTGGAACGATGCTGGAACGAACATCCCGCCTCAAATATTGATGTGAGCCATTTAGTCAAGCAGCTAAAACATGTCAACGAAAGACTTTGGGTGATTGAAGACGATATTCGAATTCTCGAGAAAAATCAGCAATTTGACAAAGCCTTTATAGAGCTAGCGCGTTCGGTGTACTTTGAAAATGATGAGCGTGCGCGAATTAAGCGTGACATCAACAAAGCATTAGGCTCGGCATTCGTCGAAGAAAAGTCTTACCAAGATTATCGCAATTCGTAATTTGCTTTAATTCAAATTGCTATCAAGACAATATTGATCAAACAGGTCGATAACCTGTTGGGCTTGTATCATGGCCATCACACCAGGATATTCAACGCGCTTGCCCCAAGCCAATTGCTCAGCCGGTTTATGTTCAAATTGTCTTGCAGCTTCTGGATAGAGGTTGATGGTATAGCGCCTGTCTGAATAAGGCCCGGAACGGGTGCCATCGGTGCAGGCAAATAAGCCGAGCACTTTGGTACCCATGGCATTGGCCATTTGGGATGGTCCAGAATCTGGGGTAAGCACTAAATCGGCCCGTGCCAAAAGTGCCAACAATTGTTTCAAAGTGTCTTTGCCAATTAAATCAATTGCCGGTATTGGCATGTGCGCTAGGATGGCGTCGCCCATTTCACGCTCTAGCGCGCTTCTACCGCCGCATAAGACCACTTGCCAACCCTTTGTTTGTGCATGGCTAGCAACCTCGGCATAGCGCTCTGGCAGCCAATTGCGTAGCTCATGGCTAGAGCATGGCGAAATAAGCAAAGTAGGGCGACCTTCGGGCCATTGTGCTTTCGCCCAAGCATGATCATTTGCGCTAACCGGTAAATCCCAAATTACTTCGGTTTGGCTAAAACCGAGCGGTTCGGCGAATAATCCAAAGACATCTAAAACATGATGGTGTTTGTGCGCAATACGTTCCTTGATAAATAGACCGTGGCCTTCTTTGGAGCGCTGTGTATCGTAACCGATGCGTCTTTTGGCCGAGATAATATTTGAAATAAGATTGGCACGCAGAGCCAACTGCATTTGCAACAACACATCAAATCGTCGGCCGGATAATTGGCTAGCAAGGTTTTTGATGCCAGTTAATCCGGATTTTTTATTAAACGCAATGAACTCAACATTTTCTAAGCCATGCATGAGCTTGGCTTCGGCAACACCCAAGATCCAAGTAATTTGCACACCGGGCAGGTTTTTTTGCAGGGTTCTAATCAGTGGCACCACATGGGTGGCATCACCCAGTGCCGATAATCGTAAAATGCATATGGTTTTTACTGCCTTGGAATCATTCACTTGCTACACTCTTTGTTATGACAGAAAACGAGCCTTGCACCAATACTCAGCGCATCAATAGCCCAGAAGGGTGCTTTGCGCTTATGCACGATGCAAACCGTTGGCCGCAAATCACTGAGCAACAGTTTAGCCCAAGCGGCTATGTTGATGCACAACCAGTTGCAGGGCAGGGCGGGCGAGGTGGCGCTTGGTTTGTGCAAACGCCAGTTGGGCCGGCGGTCTTAAAACATTATCGGCGCGGTGGTTTTCTGGCCAAGTTTGTACGAAGCCGATATTTTTTTCTTGGAACCATGCGGACTCGTGGGTTCCAAGAGTTTCAGTTGCTGCAGAGTTTATTGTTAAAAGGTCTGCCGGTTGCCAAACCATTGGCGGCATTTTGTAAGCGCGGATTATTTAGCTACCAAGCAGCCTTAGTAACCGAACGCATAGCCAATGTTCATTCTTTAGTGATTGCGGCTCAGCTATCAGACGCACCGTGGCAACGTATTGGTGAAGTCATTGCAATGTTTCATCGTGCCGGTGCGCAGCACAGTGATTTGAATGCTAATAATATTTTAATCAATTTTTCAGGCGACGTATTTATCATTGATTGGGATAAAAGCAAGCTTAAAGCAGCGCCGGGCGATTGGTGTGAGACCGTGCTTGCTCGCTTGCAGCGCTCATTGTTGAAAGAGTGTGCGCATTGTGATGTACAACAATTACAACAAGGCATAACGCAGATGATAAACGCATACCAAAAGGCTATGAAATGAGTTGGACTTTACGATTTCTCGGTGTAGGAAATTCTCATGCCGCGCCGGTATTGGGTTCCGCTAGCGCCGTTATCGAGCGCAATCAAAAACCGTGGTTGTTAATTGATTGTGGCCAAGAAACCTTAACCGCTTTTGAAACGCAATACCAAAATCTGCCAGAAGCTATTTTTATTACCCATTTGCATATGGATCATATTGGCGGTTTGGAGCGCTTATTTTTCAAAGCGTATTTCAACGAAACGCTGCGCGGCAAGTTGAAGTTATACGTGCCGGCAGCTTTGGTGCCCGCCATGCAAGCACGCTTAGCCGATTACCCCGGTGTGTTGGCTGAAGG
>JAGNUI010000129.1 GCA_017987065.1 Arenimonas sp. | reverse complement strand
TGGTAATTTGGTTGGCATCAGCTTGGCGATCAGCGCCTCCGTATCTGTTTTCACGAAATAAAGAAGACCACATGAAGGTTAATTCTTGGGTGTCAAATACAGGAATATCATTTTGATTTTGATAGGGGACGTAAAGATAAAAAAGCCGTGGTTCAAGTGTTTGAGTAAAATTTTGGTCAGCAAAATGAACTGTGCGCCCAAAATTGGCACCCGCATCAACACTAAAAATAGATAATCCACGCGAAAGATGAGTCGATGAATTTCCAGGCGTGGAGTTATTTAACCAATATTCCGTTTGTCGCCAACTTAAACTTGGTGTGGCATACCAAAACGAACCTATGATTGGAAATTTTACAAATGGTGTAATATCCAAACGATTGCCGTCTTCGAGAATGTCATGTTTAAATGCGACGGCTTCTGCATTTACTCCCAATTCGAACCAAGGTACCAATGGTTTAGAGCCACTCAACGCGAGTCTTGGTAAGCGGGTAAAGGGCTCGGATATCTGTTGTTGTGTTGGGTTAACAATTTGCCAACTGGAGGCAGATATTTCTAAGTTCCAATATTTCCCACGGCCAAAAAAGCCTGCTTCACTATCTAGTAAGGTGGTTGAAGTCTCTGCGAGAGAACTACCAAAATCGCTGAAATAATTCACATCGCTAGCGTAATTTAAATCGCTACGAAAAAACCAATTTTGATTGATTGGCGAAAAATTCAGCCATTCAAGCAAATAGCGGTTGTCATCGCGGATTTCATCATTTGGAAGATAGGTGGCGCTGATTACGCCTGCGAATTTCTCAAATAAATATCGGAATTCGCTCTCCAACATGATGCCGCGGTTACTAAAATAGCGCGGCGTTAACGTGGCGTCATAGTTAGGGGCTAAATTCAGATAAAAAGGCAAGGAAATATCAATACCATTGACTTCGTCCTGGCCAATGGTGGGCGCAAGCATGCCAGATGATCGATCGCTATTTGTTGGAAATTTCATATAAGGCAACCAAAAAATGGGTACCCCACCAATTTTTAAGCGTGCATTTTTTGCAACGCCTGTATTTTCGGCATCATTAATAGTTATTTCACTAGCTACGAATTTCCATTGTTTATTGTCGCTCGGGCAAGTGGTGAAATTAGCTTGGGTTAAAACACTATCTTTACCAACCACTTTGATTTTATCAGCCGTGCCATTGGCATTATTTTCATTGAATTGGTAATTGAGCTGAGTCATTTCAACGGTTTCAGTTTTGATATTGCCTTGTGCACTTTCTGCCGTCATTCGTAAGGTGGCATTTTGAAACTTAACCGCGCCTTCTGTTCGATATTGTTCAGTTTGATGGTTATAGAATAGTTTTTCGGTGCTTAGCCATTCCACGCCTCGCTCCAACTCAACATTACCCTCAAAAACCGACTCCTCAATTTTTTGAATATCTAATTCATTGGCATAAATATAGGTTGGCAGCGTTTCTGGATCAACAGGCTCACCGATTGGCAATGCTCGAAATAACGGCAAAGCTTCCGGGTTCTCGCAAACTAGCCATGGCATTTCAATACTTTGTGCTTGGCAGTAACTGCCATAAAGTAGAACAATACAGGCTAATGGAAATCTGGAGTCACGCACGTATTTAGGCTCGGAGAGAAATGAAAATATGTATCGCGATAAACTTAATTATTCTTTTCGGCGACGATCATGTTGCCAAAGGACTTCGCCTTGGCCACTGAAACGAGCTAAAACACGTGCTAATACAAATAATAAATCGGACAAACGGTTGAGGTATTGAATCGCTTCTGGACGAACCGCATCATGCCGTGAGAGTGAAACCACATCGCGTTCAGCGCGCCGGCAAATGGTTCTTGCCAAATGACAATGGCTTGCTGCCAAACCACCGCCAGGCAAGATAAAATCTTTTAAAGCCGGCAAATCGGCATTAAATTCATCAAGCTGCTGTTCTAAATGTAATATATCGGCTTGAAATATTGCGGCATGCCCCGGAATACAGAGTTCGCCACCAAGATCAAACATATGATGTTGCACAGAGACCAATAGGCTACGCACATTCTCTGGCAGTTCGCAGGCTAAAATTAAACCAATTGCTGAATTCGCTTCATCAACGGTGCCGTAGGCATTAACGCGTGCAGAGTCTTTAGAAACCCGACTACCATCGCCCAGGCCGGTCGTGCCGTCATCACCGGTTTTGGTATAAATCTTGGTTAAGCGATTGCCCATTAGCTTATTTGCTGATTTAGTGCCGGTAAACGCTGTTTCAATAGTTCAAATGAACCAAACAACAGGGCAGCGTAAAACAGTGTGCCAAGTAAGCCATTTTGAAGAAACGGCAAACCAGCTGTGTAGGCGGCTAGCAAGCCAGCAGCGGTTTGTGGGTACATCGTTGAGCCCAGCCAAACGCCAAAATTAGTCACTAAAAAGAAAATAACCGAACTGATAACGCTAAAGGAAGCGACACGCGCAATAGTTACATTGCCCCGCAAGCCAAAGCCTAAGATGCTTAATAAGGCAATCGTGGCATAAATCATTAAAAAGCCGGCTGAAACAAAATATTCAAAATAAACACCGCCCATCATCAGGCTAAGTGCTAAATCTGAAATAAATAGCGCAATGAGCGGCAACACAATAGCCCACGAGCGTTTAGCAAAGTAGGCGCCACCAAAGAGAGCCATCGCTTCCACGGGTGAGAAATTAGGCGGATGAGGAATTAAGCGCGTTAAGGCTACCGCTAAAATCATGAGCATTAAAGCTACCGGACCGGTTGAGAAAAGAGAATTTTGGCGGTTGGACATATAAGTACTCAAAGCAGAAGAAAGTAATCAGTAATAGAATACCTTATTTAGACCGATTTTGAGAGAGCCCGTGACTGTATCACAGCGTAAAACATATGATTTAGCCATAGTGGGCGGAGGTTTGGTGGGCAATAGCTTGGCTTGCGCGCTCGCCGAATCGGGCCTTTCCATCGCTTTGATAGAAGTGGCTGAAAGTGCGCGCTCAGCATCAGGCTTTGATCAACGCAAATTAGCACTGGCACAACGTAGTATCTCTGAATTGTCGGATTTGGGGGTTTTGCAACGATTACAGCAACCGGCAACCGCCATCAAGCGTATTCATGTGAGCCGCGTCGGCGATTTTGGGCGTGTGCTGTTGCAGGCAACTGACTTTGGCCATGAAGCCTTTGGTAGCGTGGTATTAGCGCAAGATCTTGGCGCAGCATTAGTTGAACAGGTCAATTCGCTTAAAAATGTCACTCGATATTGCCCAGCAACCGTTATTGCCTATCAAGAGCTAGATGATTATTCAATGCTTCAGATAAACGCATCGGGCGCTGAATCCAGCATTCAAGCGCGTTATGTGGTGGCTGCCGATGGTACGCATTCATTTATTCGCAATGCGCTCGGCATAAAAACTCTTGAGCATGATTATGGGCAAACGCTTTTCGTCTGTTCGCTTGAAGCTGAAAAAAGCAATGACGGCACTGCCTATGAGCGTTTTAGTGAACAAGGACCAGTGGCTTTATTGCCAATGGCTGATGGGATGTACGGTTCAATTTGCGGTGTTTCTAAAGCCAATACGACTGAGATTATGGCGCTGGATGATGCGCGCTATGCGGAATATATTCAAACGCGTTTTGGCTGGCGAGTGGGTAAAATTAAACGCGTTGGCACGCGATCTCATTACCCAATTAAACGGGTCTTGGCTGAGTGTTTAAATTCCAAGCGCACGGTTTTGATGGGCAATGCCGCGCAAACTATTCATCCAATTGGTGCGCAAGGGTTTAATCTTGGCTTACGTGATGCCTTATGTTTTGCTGAGCTGATCAGTGAACAAGGCTTGTCTGAATCGATTACATCGGATTACGCTACGCGACGCGCACAAGATCGTGAGCGCACCTTAGCATTGAGCGATGGCATGGCGCGAATGACTGCCAATAGCAGTTTCTCTTCGCACCTGATGCGTTCCATGGCATTATCGTTTATCGGCAGCGTGCCAAGCATAGCCGCGCCATTGGTGACTCAATCGATGGGCTTTCGTTCCAATACTGGAGTGCTGTGATGAGCCAATACGATGCGGTGATTATTGGTGCAGGTGTCGTTGGGTTGAGTGCCGGTTTAGTTTGTGCGCATCAGGGTTTGAATGTAGCCATTGTGGAAGCGCATGCGCCGTTGCCATGGCAAGCAGATAAACCTGATTTACGTGTTTATGCCTTAGCGTTGGATAATCAGAATTTACTGGAGCAACTAGGCGTTTGGCCTGATATCAAAGCCAAGCATGTAAATCCTTACAAAACGATGACGGTGTTTGATGAAGTGTCTGGCAAGCCTTTACAGTTCAATGCATCTGAACTGGG
>JAGNUI010000128.1 GCA_017987065.1 Arenimonas sp. | reverse complement strand
GCTGCCTCAACTAAAATAACATCGTCAAGATGACCCACCCTTGGCGCATTGAAGGGAATTAATTCTTCATGGCGTTTAACATAATCCAAAATGATTTCAATTCGGTAGGAAGCGACGTCTTCAATTTTCCAATCAAAATCTTTTACCATCGCATCCATTAATGCAAGCGTTCTGAACCGTTCAAAAATGCATGGTGGCAATTTAATATCTGCGGTGTTTTCTTGTTGCAATTGACGACCACACGATGCGATTTGATCAGTGCTGAGCGGCAAATGGCAACCATCCACTTTTTCAATGGTTTGGTTCAACAAATCCACGGCGTAGTCACTAATTTCTATTTGGCCGATACTATGGCGCCGATGCATTTCATTTTCAACAGACCCCCAATCTAAAGGGAGCTCAAATTTATATTGACCGATATTCATACCTCACCCCTTACTAAGTAAATGTAGGCTTATGCTATGGTCAATCCCATAGCAATACATGATGAAAGTATAAAAATATGATGATTTTTCTATGATGACTGATTTAATGTATCTTCATCTTGGTGAATTTTATCTGTAGCTCTGCGATCGGTAATGCGCCAAGGTAGCTCTAAATCAAGGCTATTTAGTTTTTCCAAACCACATTCCAATGCCAACTCATACAGCACCATACCCGATGGTTTATCACCAAATAATGTAACTAAAGTTGCTAGATGTCGGGTTAAGGCAGGAAAAGCATTTTGTTGTCCATCAAGGCGTGACAGTAATTTATTGAATTCATCCAATAATTCCGAACTATGCAGCATCTCGTTTTGAAAGATTAAATGCTCAGATACGTTTGTAGAATTCTGTTGCTGTGGATTTTGTAATTTGGCAATGAACCGATAGCCTAAAGTAGGCACTGTTTCAATATATTTCGAGTGCCGAGCGGTATCGCCCAAAGCATGACGAAGCTGGGTGATGACGCGCGACAAAACATTAGGCGTAACGCATCGGTGAGTCCATACCGCATCCAGCAATTCATCTTTGGTAACCACATTTCCTGCATGCGATATCAGATAGATCAGAACCGAAAATGCTTTAGGTTCAATATTGCATACCACATGGTTACGCTGCACAATATGCGCATTTGCATCGACCAAAATGGAATCGAACGATAAAACGCTTTGCGCGCCAGACAATGGATTTAAGCCATGCATGGCTTATGCTCAGAACGAATTAATGTCGATAGATACTTTAGGAGCATAATTTCCTCCTTAAATTTTAAGGCGATGTAATGTACGCCTGCATTTCAGATTAACGTTTCAAAGACGCATCTAATTTTTCTCTTAGATGCTGATACTAACATGATTTGAAAATAAACCAAAATGCAAAAAAAAACCACGCTGCAAACGTGGTTTCTAGTTCTTGCTTGCAAATATTAGCCTAGTTGCTTTTCTATCTTGGCTAGTTCTTGGAAAAGCAAGGCTGGCGCGCGATCGCCAAATGTGTGCAAATACTCTTCAATGGCAGACACTTCTTGCTGCCAACCCTGAACATCAATGGCCATTAATTCAGACATCGCCTCTGCACTTAAATCAAGACCTTCAAGATTCAACTCGCTGGTCTTGGGCAAAATACCAATGGCACTTTGCTGGCCTTGCACTTCGCCACTAATGCGTTTCAATATCCATTCTAAGACGCGCATGTTATCGCCAAAACCAGGCCACATGAATTTGCCAGCGGCATTCTTACGAAACCAATTGACATGAAAAATTTTCGGTAAATCACTGCCAGATTTATTGAAGGACAACCAATGCGCGAAATAATCACCGAAGTTATAGCCTGCGAACGGTTTCATCGCCATCGAATCACGTCGTACCACGCCTACCGCACCGGTGGCTGCGGCGGTTGTTTCTGAAGCCATGCTAGCGCCAACTAAAACCCCATGATTCCAATCGCGCGCTTCAAATACTAAAGGCACTAAAGACTCACGTCGACCACCGAAAATAATGGCAGACAACGGCACGCCTTGCGGATCTTCGGATTTGTCGGTGTAGCTTGGGCAATGTTTAGCCGAGACCGTAAAGCGCGAATTAGGATGTGCAGCTGGGCCATTGGCTGGGTCATACGCACGGCCTTGCCAATCAATAACCGGCACGCCTTCTGGCAAACCTTCCCACCAAGGTTGTTGATCAGCGGTTTCAGCCACATTGGTAAAAATGGCATCTTTATACAACATGGCTAAGGCATTTGGATTGGTTTTTGCACTGGTGCCCGGCGCCACGCCAAAAAAACCCGACTCAGGATTAATCGCGTACAAACGACCATCAGCACCCGGGCGCATCCAACAAATATCATCGCCAATGGTCCAAATTTTCCAACCTGCCGTGCGATAACCTTCGGGTGGAATTAACATGGCTAAGTTGGTTTTTCCACAAGCACTTGGAAAGGCAGCCGCCACGTAATGGATTTCACCTTTTGGATTTTCGATGCCAACAATCAACATATGTTCAGCAAGCCAACCTTCGGTGCGCGCTTGATAAGAAGCAATGCGCAAGGCATGACATTTCTTGCCCAGCAACGCATTGCCGCCGTAACCGGAACCAAAGCTTTGAATGGCCAGTTCTTCGGGGAAATGCATGATAAAACGTCGATCTGGATTTAAATCGCCGGTTGAGTGAACACCTTTAACAAAATGCCCTTCACGCTCGATTCTAGATTGCGCCTGCGCGCCCATGCGCGTCATTAAACGCATATTCACCACAACATAAGGGCTGTCGGTGATTTCAACGCCACAGCGTGCCAGAGGCGAATCGATTGGGCCCATGCAATAAGGCACCACATACAGCGTGCGACCTTTCATACAGCCCTTATACAAATCGGCCATTTTAGCTTTGCCATCGCTCGGCGACATCCAATGATTATTCGGACCCGCATCAATTTCATTGGTTGTACAGACAAAAGTGAGATGCTCAACACGCGCCACATCGGATGGGTTAGAACGATGCAAAAAACAATTTGGGTGCGTTTGCTTATTCAAGGCGACAAAGTCGCCCGTTTGCAACATCAATTTAACTAGTTCTGCGTTCTCTTCATCGGAACCATCGCACCAATGAACATGATCTGCCTCGGTTAATGTTGCATTCGCTTGTATCCATGCGCTTAATTCCGGAAGAGTGCTACTCATTAAAATTCTCTCTACAAATAAATAAATGGGAAATGTTTGATTGATCAATCGACTCGTAAAATATAATTTACTGGTTGTAAAAAATATGATTACGAAGTTTAGTACTTATTTTAACCGCTAGAGGGGATTAAAGTCTCAACTAAATGCTCAACATAATGATTGAATTCATCGTGCTTAAGCTTAGGAAGGCCTAACTGCATATTCATTTGAAGAAATCCAACATAGGCGGCATAAGTGAGCCGAGCTCGATTTAAGGCCTGCATTCTCGGCATGCCAGCTTGCCTAAAACTGGCCGTTAGGTAATCAATACGGCGCTTTGCCACACGCTCTAAAACCGGCTGAACTAAGGGATGATCGATGGCTTTTAAAAGCTCACTGTAGATTTTATGTGCTTTTAATTCATTGGCCACTAATGAAACCAAGGCCTTAAGACGCGCCTGTGCATTGGGTAATGCATCGAGCTTGCCAAATACTTGCTCTTGCTCTTGCGACTCCCAAAGTTCCAAGGCTGCCTGAATCAGCGCATCTCTGGAGCTGTAATGCCAGTAAAAACTGCCTTTGGTGACGCCTAAGCCTTTGGCTATCATTTCGATGGCTATATTTTGCAATCCACCCTCAGACAGCGCATCTAAGGCAGCTTGCTGCCAATCATCAGCGGTTAATCGGATTTTTTCTGCAGAATTTGATGAAGATGAAGTGATAACTAAAGCCTTTTTAAAAGTTCCATACTCATGAGTATTGACAAACACCAACTTTGTGTCAATACTTTACCGTATGGTGGTTTAGGACGCAATAGGCCACTTTTCGTTAATCAAAAATTAATTGGAGTTTGTAATGAGTATTATCGCCCCCTGGCTCGTTGTTGCAATCGTCATTGCATTTGCTAGCTACCATCGCTTTTCACTAGCCATTTTTGCAGCCTTAGCTGGTTCAAGCCTAGTTGCTTGCGCCTTAATGGGCGCATCCATGATTTCGGTATATGTTGCTGCGGGTTTATTAGCGCTAGTGGTATTGCCGCTTTTAATTACACCCATTCGCCAACGATTTATTACAGCGCCATTACTTGGCTTCTATAGCAAAATATTGCCGCCATTATCGGACACCGAAAAAGTAGCTTTGGAAGCTGGCACCGTGGGCTTTGAAGGTGAATTATTTTCAGGCAAGCCAAACTGGGAGATTCTACTCAATCAACCCAAACCAGTTCTGACCGATGAAGAGAA
>JAGNUI010000127.1 GCA_017987065.1 Arenimonas sp. | reverse complement strand
GGGCAGCCGGTTAAGCGCACAAACACAGTCGCTAAGCCAACACTGCGAGCTTCGCCTTGTAGGGATAAAAATATTTCCGTTAGTTTTAGCCGATCCGCTTGTGGCATGATTGCCTCACTTTTCAAGACTTAGCCCGCGCAAACGTCCTCGCGCTAAATCCGCCACCGGACTATTCGGATATTTAACAATAATTTGCTCTAATTCTTTTTTGCCGGTATCTATATCTTTCATCTCAATATGGGAATATGCAATTTTAAGATCGGCATCAGCCGCTTTACTGGAACCCGGATATTGTTGATTAAGAATACTGAAACTTTTCAAAGCCAAGGCATAACTTTGCGTTAAGTAATAACTCTCCCCAAGCCAATACCATGCATTGGGTGCAAGCTTGCCATTCGGGTAAGCTTGTAGAAAATCTTGGAACAATCGCGAAGCCGCAACCGCATCACCTTGCTTAATCAGGCTGTTATAAGCCAACTGATACGCTTGTTTTTCATCAGCACTAGCAGCGGCGCTAGCTGGCGCGGCATTGGTAGGCTTTGTGGCATCTGGTTTAGGTTTATCCACCGCATTTGGATTTTCAATAGCATTAACACGAGAATCCATATCAATATATTGCTCACGACTGCTTTTCCGAGCCTGATCAAAATCATTTTGCAATTGCTCAATACTGGCACGCAATAAACGAATTTCATCTTGCATCTGCGTGGTTTTATTGAGCAACTCAATATTTGCCTGACTTTCGCTTTGCGTTTGACCGGCCGTCTGCTGCTCTAAAGCAGTCACACGATCGGCCAAACTGGCGCGTTGCGAAAAAGCTGGGGCAGAAATAATCGCCCCAACACATAATGCCACTAGCTGAATCTTCATGACTTTATTTGACCGAATAGACGATTTCGACTCGGCGGTTTTTTGACCAGCAAGATTCATCACTGTCTAAGCATAACGGGCGTTCTTCGCCAAAACTGACCACGTTGATTCGGTTTGCTGGCGCCGCATTGGCCATAAAGGCACTGTTGACCGTTTTTGCACGGCGCTCACCCAAGGCTAAATTGTATTCGCGCGTTCCACGCTCATCGGCATGGCCTTCTAAATTCATCTGCGCACCACTGCGATCACGCAAATATTTACTATGGCAAGCAATCACGGCTTGATATTCCGGCTTTAATAACTCTTGATCGAAATCGAAGTAAATCACTCGGGTCTTCAAGCAGGAATTGCTTTCTAGGTCGGCCGGGGAATAAGCGCCTTCAGTCACAATGCCGGTGCCCTGATCGCCTGTATTTTCTGTCGTTGTATTGCCAGCATTGGCGTTGGCATCAACGTCTTTTACTTTTTTATTACAGGCTGACAAAAGCAGTCCAGCACAGATTACTAATACGATTTTCAACTGACTTTTCATAAACACACCTATATTTAAGGATTATATTTTAAATTAACTGCACATTGAACGAAACTTAACGATACGGTGACCATGCCGGTTCGCGCACATCGCCCTCTGAAAGCACTAAGCGCTGTCGAACACGGCCATCGGCTGAAACGGCATATAAAACACCGCGCCGGCCTTCTTTGGTGGCGTATAAAATCATGCTAGCATTGGGCGCAAAACTTGGCGACTCATCTAAATTACCCGGCGAGAGTGTTTGCCAACGACCATTACCACCAAAACTTAAATCCAATACCGCAATGCGATAAATATTACCGCCGCCCTGAGCCGTGGCAATTTTTTTGCCATCATACGAAACACTGGCACGGGCATTATATTCACCGGTAAAACTCATTCGTTTGGCTTCGCCGCCATTAGCCGAAACTTGGTAAATCTGTGGTTTTCCGCCACGATCGGACGTGAATAAAATCGTTTGCCCATTAGGCATCCAAACCGCTTCGGTATCAATGCCATAGTGATTGGTGATTTGTTTCAAAGACCGCGAGGCGATATCCATCACATAAATTTCAGGATTACCGGATTTTGATAAAGTTAACGCTAATTTAGTGCCGTCTTGTGAAAAAGCCGGCGCACCATTAATACCTTTGGCGCTGGACACTGGCTCGGTGGCGCCAACACCGGTGGCTAATTCAACAATGTAAACCGCTGAACTGCCTTTCTGGAAGCTTACATAGGCAATACGTTTACCATCAGGACTCCAAGCCGGCGACAACAAAGGCTCGCGCGAACGCACTAAGGTTTGTGGATTAAAGCCGTCGGAATCGGCCACCATCAAGCGATATTCAATCGACTGACCCAAACCGCTGGCGGTGACATAGGCGATGCGGGTATCAAAAGCACCGCGAACACCCAGAATTTTTTCATAGATTTGATCAGCCACTTGATGTGCTGAGCGTCGAATATTTTTTGAACGAGCCGGCATTTTCATTGATAACAGATTTTGTTGCTTGGCCACATCGAGCAATTCGTATTCGATGGAATAATTGCCATCGGCGGCATCAACCACTTTGCCGACCACTAAAAAATCTTGTTTCAGCTTCTTCCAAGTGGCAAAACTAACATCCGAGCCTTGCGTTGGTTTGTCGGTAATAGTGGCCACATCCATGGAGCGAAATTGGCCAGAGCGATTTAAGTTATTACGAATGACCGATGCCACATCAAATTCTGGCTTTGCGTTGGAGCCCTCGTATGGCATTGGCACAATGGCAATAGACAAGGCGGACTCGTTGCCAATCACCACACCGGCATCCAAGCTTTGTGCCATTGCTTGGAATGGCAATGCCAAGCCCAAAAGGCAACTTAGCAGTAAATTTCTCATTGGCAAACCTCATCGGGATAACAGAATGTAAGTGTTACTTTACGCTGAAACACCCTTTCAAAGCCAGCATAAGGCATCGGTGATTTCATCAAAGCGCGCTCAATAGACTCACGCCCTGGAGAATCTAAGCTGCAGATTAAAAAACGGAAATCGATCACTTCACCGCCACGAATCTGCGTAAACTCAACCTGACAACGTGATTGCAATGGGATTTGCACGGTGTTCCAATTAGAACGTGCGGCGGCATTAAGCGCTGATTTGTATTTGCTACGCAAGGCTTCATCTTCGCCATTTTGACCCGCTTTTGGTTCAGCGGGGGTTTTGTTTGGTGGAGATTTACCGGCATTGCGCGATAATTCATCCAAGCGTTGTTCTTCCTGAAGTGTTTTTCTGGCTGCGGCCAAATCTTTTTGAACCACCACGAGTTGTTCTTTCAAGCGCTGTTTATTTTCTTTTTCAGTATTTTTCTGGATATCAGGGGTCAATTCAACTTGACCTTGCTTCTGCTTGGCGATTTGCTCCTCCTGACTATCGCTTGGTAGAACGGCTGTTTTTGAAATTTCTTCTTGCACTTCAGTGTCTGGGCGATCGACCCAATCTTGAGCCGTTTCCTGCAAAGGCTCATCGGCCGTTTGTGGTTTAGGCGAGGGTTTGGGTTGCGGCTTTGCTGCGCTGGCTTTTTCATTAGCCACTGCTATTGCCTTTGATGCTTTTGCTATATCTTCCGCTGAAAAAGTAAGCACCGCTTGCACCGGCTCACCCTTGCTCAACTGATCATCGACTGGAAAAACCCAAACCGACGCCAACCAAATCAATACCAGAAAACCAGCATGCAAGGCCACTGTTAGAATTAAAGCCGTTCGATTTTTTAATTGGTTTCCTACCATCACTTAGTCAGCGGCCGATTTGCTCATCAAACCAACGCGCTCCGCACCTGCCAGCTGCAATAAAACCATGGCTTGATACACCGTGTCGTAGCTGGCCGCTTGATCACCAGCGACAAAAACAGCGACGTCTGGGTTGTTTTTAATAAAAGCCGAAACCTTGGCCTGCAACATGGCCGCATCAACCCGTTGTTGTGGCAGATCTTGCATCTTCAAACTGTAGTTGCCCTTACTATCGACCACCACCACAATGGGCTCAATTTTTTGCTCAATCGATTTGGCATTGGATTTTGGTAAATCAATATCAACACCCAGATTCAGTAAGGGCGCGGTCACCATAAAAATAATGAGCAGCACAAGCATCACATCAATATAGGGAACCACATTGATTTCCGATTTTAACTTGCGCTTTTTGTGGCGACGGGCAAAGCTGGCAGCACTCATGGGCTGTGTCCTCAGTGCTTATCGGGGTTTGTTTGGCGTTGCAAAATAGATGAGAATTCTTCAGCAAAACTTTCATAACGCACCGACACACGCTCAACGCGGGTGGAATAGCGATTAAATGCCCATACTGCCGGAATCGCTGCAAATAAACCCATCGCGGTGGCAATCAAGGCTTCAGAAATACCTGGGGCCACTGAGGCAATGGTGGCTTGTTTATTATTAGCCAAGCCATGGAAAGACACCATAATGCCAAACACCGTGCCAACTAATCCAACATAAGGCGCGGTTGAACCAACATTGGC
>JAGNUI010000126.1 GCA_017987065.1 Arenimonas sp. | reverse complement strand
AATTATTTTTCAAAGTTGGCCCCGAACGCATGCTAACTGAGATGCAAGAGTTTCTGGTTAAAGCCAATAGCAGTGGTCGGCTCAACATTGCACAAGTTGAGCATGCCGCAGAGCATTTTTTTTGCTTGCTGAAAGGCTTAAGTCACATGCGAGTACTGATGGGATTGAGCAAAGCCCCAAGCAAACAAGCACGCGAAAAGCATGTTGCGGAAGTAGTGACTCTGTTTATACGTGCCTTTCAACCAGAACAACCCATCGCAGAATGACTTATGGCACGTTTTAAACTGGCATATTCCATAGATAATCACTTTCTGCACACATGCAAAAGCTTTACAATAAGCCGTTTGCTAAAGGACTAAAATTATGACCTTCAATATTGAACAAGCTCGCAATGCCATGGTAGAGCAACAAGTCCGCCCATGGAATGTGGTGGATTTGCAGGTTTTAGAAACCTTAAACAGCATTCCACGTGAGCTTTTTGTGCCGGAAGCCTATCAGAAATTAGCCTTCACCGACACCGCGCTTCCCATTGGGCAAGACCAATGGACGCTGAAACCGGTGATTGAAGGTCGCTTGCTACAAGCATTAAAAATACAAGCCAATGATGAAGTCTTGGTTGTTGGCACGGGCTCTGCATTTCTGACTGCCTGTATGGCGCAGATGGCCAGAGCAGTCACCAGTATTGATATCCATGCTGAGTTTATTGAATTGGCAAAAACCAAACTCAAATCGCTGGAATTGAATAACGTTGAATTTGAACACGCCGATGTATTTAACTACCAACCGAATCGGCAATTTAATGTCATTGCAATAACCGGTGCAATGGCTTTAGTGCCAGAAAACATCAAAAATTGGTTGTTGCCCAATGGTCGATTGTTTGTGATTCATGGCCAATCGCCAGTTCAAGAAGCGCTGCTCATAACCCGCGTTGGCGAATCATTTGAAAGTGAAAGTCTGTTTGAAACCGATGTGCCGTATTTAACTGGCGCGCAACATAAGCCACAATTTTCCCTTTGATTCAAGGAATTCAGTATGCGTTTTAAAGTGACACAACTTACCTTAGCAACAACATTAGCATTGGCCAGCACAACCAGCTTTGCGACCGATTTAATGCAATCGTATACCGAGGCGCGCCAAAGCGATCCGGTACTGGCCATTAGCGAATCGCAAAATGCCATTTCAAAAGAAGGTGTTATCCAATCACGTTCGGCCTTGTTGCCACAAATCAATGGCAGTGTCGGATGGAATAAAAATGACTCTGAACAATCATTCAATGTTGGTCCAATCGATGAATCCTCAAACACTAGTCAAACGACGAGTGTCAGTTTAGACCAGAGCATTTTTAATTACGGTAATTACACACAGCTCAACAGCAGTAAAGAGCGTGCTTTGCAGTCAGACTCCGAGCTGAATTCGGCCAACGATAATTTGATTATCCGAGTTGCCGAAGCGTATTTCAACGTATTAACTGCCATCGATGGCTTGGCCGCCTCGCGCGCCGAAGAAAAAGCGGTGAAGCGTCAACTTGATCAAGCAGAAAAACGTTTAGAAGTTGGCCTAGCACCGATTACCGATGTGCATGAGGCCAAAGCACGCTACGATTCCGCTCGTGCCAATACGATTTTATCGGGTAATATTTTAATTGATGTGCGTGAAATATTGATTGAAATTACCGGAGCGCAAAACACCAATGCCATTAAAGGCTTGCCGAATGATTTCCAACCCAAAGGTGAAATCCGCAAACCGCTTGATGAATTAGTCACTCTAGCCTTAAGCAACAATCCAACGATTATTGCCCGTGAAAAAGCGCTGCAAGCCGCTGAAAATGACGTCAAGACCGCCTACTCAGGTCACTTGCCCTATCTTCAAGGTAGCGTCGATTATGGAGAACGTAAATTAATAGATGGTGATGTTGCCAACTTTTTCGCGACTGATAGTAATTCAACGACTATTGGAGTCGCCTTGGTGGTACCGATTTTTTCAGGTTTTAATACCCAATCACAAGTTCGCCAAGCTATTGCGCAACGCGATATTGCCGCCGATCAACTCGACCAGGCCAAACGCGCCATTACACGCCAGGTACGCAATGCCGACCGCAACCTCGAATTTGGTTTGGCTGAAGTGGAAGCACGTCGCTTGGCGGTGTTCTCAGCGCAATCTGCCGTTGAAGCCGGTGAAGTGGGTATGGAAGTAGGCACGCGCACCATCGTGGATGTATTGATTGCGCAACAACAACTTTCCAATTCAATACGCGAATACTCGCGCTCTCGCCACAATTATTTAGTAAACACTTTAAAGATAAAGCAAGCCGATGGCTCGCTGGAAGCCACCGATGTGGAAGCGGTTAATCGCTTACTCACCGTGGATGCAGAACAAAAATTGCAATAAAATCAACTAAGAATTATTCACTTCAAAGGCGCTGATTTATCAGCGCTTTTGTTTTGTGCAAGGCGCCTCGGTTTTGGGCAACACATTGCAACGCATTTTTGCCCATCCTACTGGCACGCTCAGGATTGCTCAATAAATCTATTAGCGATTCATACAACTGCGTGGCATCTTGTACTTGAATTAAACCGCCCGCTTGCTTTAAGTGAGCCACAATTTCAGCGAAATTTTGCGTGTGCGGGCCTACTAAAACCGGCAAACCTAAACAAGCAGGTTCTAAAACATTGTGCCCCCCTATATTTTGCAAACTGCCGCCTACAAATACCGCATTTGCGCCAGGCATAAATTGCAATAATTCACCCAAGGAATCGATGAGGAATATTTGGTCATTAGAATCTGGCAAGTCTATTTGACTACGTCTTTGAATGCGAAACCCGGCTTCCAGCGCTTGATTGTAAGCAGGTGTAAATCGTTCTGGATGCCTTGGCGCCCAAAGCAATAAGGCTTCTGGCCATTGTTGCACGAGCTTTTGATGCATCTGCAAGATAATCTGCTCTTCATCTTCATGCGTACTGGCAGCAACCCACACGGGATGCCTTTGATACAGCGCTTCACGCTTAGCTTGTTGCTCAACGCCAATATCCCATTTGATATTGCCACTCACCGAAACCGCTGAAGGCAAGGCGCCAGCTTGTATATAACGCTCAGCATCTGCTTGGGTTTGACAAACAATAACATCGGGTAGTTTTAATGCTTGCGAAACGAGCGTGCTAAATTTTGCATAACGCCGAACCGAACGCTCGGTAATTCGAGCGTTAATCATCATTAACGGTATGCCGGCTTGGCGCGTGCTGAGAAAAAGATTCGGCCAAATTTCCGTTTCAAAAATTAAGGCGATTCGCGGTTTAAAAACGCGCAGAAAACGTTGTGTGAAAATGCTTATATCGAACGGTAAATACACACACAAACTGTTTTCAAGCAATAACGCTTGCCCTGCATTTCGGCCCGCTGGCGTTTGGCAACTGATTAATATAGCCAGCTCTGGATGTGCTAAACGCAATTCTGCTAGCAACGGTGCTGCCGCTTTCACTTCGCCCAACGAGGCCGCATGCAACCACAGGGGTGCGTGCAGTGTTTTTTTATACAATCCTAGACGTTCAGGGATATGTTTCCGGTATTCTGGCTGAGCCAGGCTCCGATACATCAAATACAGCACATATAGCGGAAGCGCACAGCACCACAAACCGGCATAAAATAGACGTGATGTGATGGTATATGTTGAAGTTGTCATTACCTTAAGAATAACCTAGCACTGGAATTTGCGCTTGCCACAGAATAACCCTCGCCCAGCATTCTTTAAAAATTGGCTCGCATGGCTTGGCATTGGTCTTGGCACTCTGATTGCACACTTACCATGGGCTTGTTATAAACCACTGTCTTGGATTTTATCGTTTCTCATGCGCAACTTGATGATAAGCCGTGGTCGCATTGCACTGAGAAACATTCAGCTTTGCTTTCCTGAACTCACTGATGCACAGCAAAAAAAATTGTGGCGAGACAGTTTCGACTCACTGGCATTTTCTGCATTTGAATTTGCGCGTGGTTGGTGGGGCAATCTGCGCTCGCAAGAAATCATGCAGCCCATCAATGGATTGCATCACCTGCAAGCCGCTACTAACGCCGGTAAAGGGGTGATTTTAGTGTCACCACATCTGACAACGCTCGAGTACTGCAATAAAATTCTCGCCCAGCATGTGCGTATGGCGGCCATGTACCGACCCTTTGACTCTGAAGTTTTAGAATGGAGTGTGCTCAATGGCCGATTAAAAATCGGCAGCATGTTTAAACGTGATGAACTTCGAGCGTCATTACGCTATTTAAAATCCGGTGGCATCTTGTGGTTTGCAGCCGACCAAGAAACGCGGCGCGGCGAGAGCGTGTTTGTACCATTCTTTAAACAACAGGCATTCAGCCTAACATCCACGCATCAAATGGCTAAATTGAGCAAAGCCAGTGTGCATACTTTCTTTCATC
>JAGNUI010000125.1 GCA_017987065.1 Arenimonas sp. | reverse complement strand
GCCAGTGCTTTGGTTTCTTTGTTATCGATATGTGTGGCGTGCACCAAACACCAGTTTTCGTTCACTTCGGCATTATCCAACAACCATTGCACAGGTCGCGCTCCGCGTATCTCAAGGCATTCATTGACTTCCGAGACTTGCTCGGCAATATGAATATGTATCGGAATTTTTTTCTCGGCAAGAATCGGCAATAATTCAGTTAGGGTATGCTCCGGCACGGCTCGTAAGCTATGCAACGCCACGCCGATTTTCAACAAATGACTTTCCTGCTTTTGTAAATCTGATATTAATGTAAGGAATTTTTCTGTACTGTGCGCGAAGCGTTTTTGGCTATCATTTAAATCGCGCCCATCAAAGCCACCGGTTTGATACAACACCGGTAATAAAGTTAAACCAATCCCGGCATCTTCAGCAGCGCGAATAATCGCCTGCGACATTTCCGCCGGATTGTCATACGGCATACCATTGGGCTGATGGTGCAAATAGTGGAATTCGCAAACTTGGGTAAAACCGGCTTCCAACATTTCGCCATACAACTGCGCAGCAATGGCATACATCTGTTCTGGGTTAATTTGGCTAGCGAAACGATACATCAAATCGCGCCATGTCCAGAAGCTATCTTGTGATGCACTGCGGTATTCGGTGAGGCCCGCCATGGCACGTTGAAAAGCATGGCTATGCGTATTAGCAATTGCGGGTAAAATGAGTTTATCCATTCGGGCATTATAAGCGAGAATTTATGGCAGCATTATCAGGCATCAAAGTTCTGGATTTATCGCGGGTATTAGCCGGGCCTTGGTGCGCCATGACATTAGCCGATTTAGGCGCTGAGGTCATCAAAGTGGAATCCTTTGCTGGCGATGATACGCGTGGCATGGGGCCGCCTTTTATTGGCGAAATCTCTGCCTATTTTTCCTGCGCTAATCGCAGTAAGCGCTCAATTTGCATCGATTTACACAAACCTGAAAGTGCTGAACTGATACGCGCCTTAGTGGCTGATGCGGATATATTAATTGAAAACTTTCGCACCGGCACTGCCGAGCGACTTGGCGTGGGTTATGCGGCTTTGAGTGCTATTAACCCGAAACTGATTTACTGCTCGGTGACCGGCTACGGCCGTGAAGGACCGGCGGCACAACGTGCCGGCTACGATTATGCCGTGCAAGCCGAAGGTGGCTTGATGTCGATCACCGGTTCAAAAGATGGCGCGCCCAATAAAGTAGCAGTGGCTGTGGTTGATTTAGCCGCTGGTCAAAATGCCACCATTGCCGTTCTGGCTGCCCTGCAACAAAGACACAACACCGGACGTGGCCAGCACGTGTCCGTATCTTTGTTTGATACACAACTCAGTTGGCTAGCCAATATTGGTGCCAGCGTATTATTTACCGGAACTGACGCGCCCCGCTACGGCAATGAACACGCCAGTATTGTGCCCTACCAAGCTTTTTCTGCCTCTGATCAGCAATTTGTTTTGACTGTTGGCAATGAAAAACTTTGGCACTCGTTATGTGAATCCATTGGCCATGCTGAGTGGATTAGCGATTCACGTTTTTGCAACAACAAGCAACGTGTGCTAAATCGGCAAGTGGTAACTGAGAACTTACAAGATATATTTTCAACGCAACCCGTTGCTTATTGGCTCAACGAATTTGAACGACATGGCATACCCTGCGCACCGATTAATTCCGTAAAACAAGCCTTAGAAAGTGATTTAGCTAAAGCCAATGGCAATGTGGTGGTTGCCAATCACATTCCGATGGTGGCCAGCGCGCTGAAGCTCAGTGATTCGCCCGTCGATTATTCACAGGCGCCACCAGAGCTTGCAAAACATTCTCGCCAAATACTGCAAGAACTTGATTTGGATTACGCGCACTACGCTGCGCTCGGAGTGGTGAAATGAATACACTGACGCGAGCCAAACATGGCTTGCTGATTAACGCCAACATTGCCACTTTGACTGACAATACGGATGCTTATGGCACCATCGAAAATGCAGCCATGGCATGGCGTGATGGTCAGATTATTTTTATTGGCAATCAACACGATCTAACGCCTGAACTAATCACAGAATTTCCAGAACCAATCGATGCGCAAGGCGCTTGGGTAACGCCTGCTTTAATTGACTGCCATACGCATGTAGTATTTGCCGGCAACCGCGCGCCTGAATTTGAGCAACGCTTGCAAGGTGCGAGTTACCAAGACATTGCCAAAGCCGGTGGTGGCATTATGTCTACCGTGCGACAAACACGAGCTGCTAGCGAAGACGAATTATTTACCCAAAGCTTGCCACGTTTACATGCACTGATTCAAGATGGTGTTACGTGCGTTGAAATTAAATCCGGTTATGGATTAGATCTCGCCACTGAACGCAAAATGCTTGTGGTGGCACGGCGTTTAGCCCAGCATTGCGGGATTACGATCAGAACCACCTATTTAGCTGCGCACGCGCTACCGCCAGAATATGCCGGGCAAGCCGATGCCTACATCGAACAAGTTTGTCATTGGATGAAAATCTTGCATGATGAACAGTTGATTGATGCGGTGGATGTGTTTTGTGAAGGTATTGGATTTTCAGCGTTGCAAACACGAAAGGTATTTGAAGCCGCACAAGCATTAGGTATCCCCGTTAAATGCCATGCCGACCAACTCAGTGATTTATCCGGTGCCGGTTTGGTCGCTGAGTTTTCTGGCCTGTCTGCTGATCATGTGGAATACACCAGTGAAGCCTCTATTCAAAAAATGGCTGCGCATGGCACCGTTGCCGTTTTGCTGCCAGGCGCATTTCATGTACTACGCGAAACGCAATTCCCGCCGATAAATTTGTTCGAAAAGTATGGCGTGCCGATGGCGGTGGCAACCGATTGCAATCCCGGCACTGCTCCTTTGCTTTCATTGCGGCTAGCCATGGCCATGGCCTGCAGCCATTTTCGTTTGACCCCTGAGCAAGCACTACGTGGTGCCACGGTTTATGCAGCGCAAGCGTTAGGACTAAGTCATCGCGGGCAATTAAAAATCGGCTACAGTGCTGATTGCGTATTGTGGCGAGTCAAACACCCCTCTGAATTGTGCTATTGGTTTGCCGGCGATTTTGTTAGCCGTGTCATTCGCGCCTAAGGCATGTCAACGCTACAAAATATAACCAGCATTGAACCCTTGGGTGATTGCGCGCTCGTAATCCACTTTGCTAAAGTCATTGATCGTAATTTGAATCAACATATTCATGCGTTAGCCAAACAAATTCAAATTCAGCAAAGCTCTAGCATCACCGATATAGTGCCCAGCTACCAAACGCTCGCTATTTTTTATCAGCCCCATCAGATTGGATTTAATGCATTGCAGAATATTATTTTGCAATGCAATGAAAATACACAAACAAGCACTTATCAAAGCCGTCAAGTCGACATTCCGGTTTGCTATGAACACGCCTGTGCACCCGACATAGCATTATTAGCTGAGCACTGTCAGCTATCGATTGACGAAGTCATTAAACGTCATAGCCACACAACGTACGATGTCTATTTTCTGGGTTTCAAGCCCGGTTTTGCCTATCTTGGCGATTTAGACTCCAGCTTAACAATGCCACGTAAAAGTACGCCCCGTTTGCAAGTGCCGGCCGGCTCGGTTGGCATTGGTGGGATGCAAACCGGTATCTACCCGCAAATGACGCCCGGTGGCTGGCAAATAATTGGGCAAACACCGCTGCAGTTATTTGACCCTACCCTTGCTTCGCCCTGTTTATTACAACCTGGCGACTCGGTGCGATTTGTACCAATCTCCATTGATGAATTTGAGCACTTTGGTGATTCTCTATGATCGTGTTTGAATCAGCTGGGATGAGTTGTCTGCAAGATTTAGGCAGGCCTGGTTTGCAACATTTAGGCGTCAGTGAATCTGGTGCCATGGATTGCTTTTCGGCATGTGTGGCGAATGCGTTATTGGCTAACGATGTTAATGCGCCCTTGCTAGAAATCACACTCAATGGTACGAAACTCAAGATAATGCATGCGCAATGGTTTGCTGTAACGGGCGCCGACTTATCGGCTGAACTTAATGGCGAACCAATACCTTTATGCCAACCGGTGTTCATTTCTGAAAACAGTATTTTGCATTTTAAACGCACACAAAAAGGCTGCCGCGCTTACCTCGCGGTGCAAGGCGGCTTTGCTGGAGAACAAGTATTGGGCAGTGTTGCCACCGATAGTCGTTCTGGGCTCGGTGGTTTTCATGGTCGATGGTTTCAAAAAAACGACCAACTTGCGTTTCAGCAAACGACTCAAACTAAAATTCAAAACATTCATTGGCACACGCGCTTTGCCCATCCGGATTTTCAGCCCGATGAACCACTGTATTTCATAGCCGGTACACATTGGCAACATCTAACTGAGAAGCAACGTACACAATTTCAACAACAAGCATGGCGTGTGAGTGCCCAAT
>JAGNUI010000021.1 GCA_017987065.1 Arenimonas sp. | reverse complement strand
GTCGCTGTTCGAGCATCAAGGTAGCGTCAAAATGCTTTTCTTTCTGTTTAAAAACTTGCATGAATACATTGAGGCGGCTATTTGGGCTCGAAAAACGCCATTGGTAGTCTAAATCCATGGGCAGAAAGGGCGATACGTGAAATTGTTTAGCGAAATCCCAACTGAATTGCCCGTTCATCGGCTTGGCTTGGTTGATTGGCAGGAAATACGAGAATCGCTCGCCCCAAGGTGTATTGGTAATTTCAGCTAAAATCCATAATAAGGTTTTCTTATCTTCTGCAAATCCATAATAAAAACTGACCGGATTAATTACATGGCCTAAGTATCGCAGGTGGCTTAATAAATAAATCGGCCCGTTAAATGGCTCGTTTTGTATTTGTTCAACATGCGCGCGAACTGCTTTATCTAAGCCAATTTCTGCATTGCCGAAATAATCACTGCGTTTAAATTGCAAAAAATTAAAGCGATTTACCGAGCAAAACCAAAATGGTTTTAGGGTGTTCTCAACATCGGCAATGTTTAAGTAAAACTGAAAAATACGATAGCGAAAGGCGTGCGTGTTTGGTAAGAATCGCCGATGATTAATTTGCCCAACATAGAGACTATTACTCTGAACTTGGTCGTCTTTGCTCATCATCGAAGCAGCGCTTGTGCAACTTCAAAGCCGCTACGAAAGCCATCTTCATGAAATCCGAATCCCCAATAAGCGCCGCAATACCATGTTCGATGCTGGCCATTTATTTCGTGTCTGCGTTTTTGAGCATTGACCATGTCATGGGTATAGATGGGGTGTTGGTAATCCATCACAGCAATGATTTTATTGGTGTCTATTTGCGCGCGTTGATTGAGGCTCACCACAAATGGCTCTGGGCTTTCGATGCCTTGCAAAATATTCATGCAATAACTGACCGTACATTGCGTTGCATCGTTGTTACGAATATTGACATTCCAAGCAGCCCAAGCTTTGGGATTTGGCGGTAACACTTTGGCATCGTGATGCAATATGGTTTCGTTGTTTTGATAGCGAATGGCGCCGAGAATTGATGCTTCGGCCTCGCTAGGTGTATCAAGAAGTGCCAGCGCTTGATCACTATGGCAGGCAAACACAACCTGATCGAAATATTGTTCGCCGTCTGCTGTTTGAATACAAACACGATCGGTTTCGCGGATCACTCGATTAATTCGGGTGTTTAATTGTACTTCGACTTTCCAGCGCTGTATGAGCTTTTCAATATAACTGCTCGAACCATTTTCAAGCACTCGCCATTGCGGACGATTGTTGATTTGTAGCATGTGATGATTGCTCATAAATGCAACCAGGTATTTAGCAGGAAAATCCAGAATCGATTGACTCGGAGATGACCACAGAGCACTGGCCATGGGGATTAGATGATTGCTAATAAAGTAATCACCATATTTATTTTGTACTAAATAATCGCCAAGGCTCGGGCCGTCTTCCGCCTGATTGAGCAGAGCAGGGCATTCCTTATAAAACCGTTGAATGTCTTGAATCATGCCATAAAACTTAGGGGAAATAATGTTTCTTTTCTGGCAGAACATGGTGGCGATAGAATTGGCATTGTAATACAGGCCGGTATCTTGGTTGTGCACCGAGAAACTCATCTCTGTGGTTTTGGTGTTAACCTCAAGCTCATTTAAAAAACCACAGAACAGCGGATAATTTTCTGGGTTGTGCACGATAAACCCAGAGTCTATACGATATGATTTTCCGGCCATTTGCAGGTCGTGCGTGTGAGTATGACCACCAAGGCGGGCCTCGCTCTCAAACAAAGACACGTCATGTTGATGAGATAATCCCCATGCCGCACTAATTCCTGCAATGCCACTACCAATGACGGCGATTTTCATCAGGGTAATTTTTTAACATGCGCAGGTATTTGTTTTAAATCCCAAGTCAAACCCACCAAGCTCATGGCTTTAATAACCCAATAGGTGATGTCGAGCTCCCACCAGAAAAATCCTTGTTTCACGGTGTTTGGATAATAATGATGGTTATTGTGCCAGCCTTCACCAAATGTGAGTAATGCCAGTAGCGCATTGTTTCTGCTGTTGTCAGTAGTTTTGTAACGTTGTGAGCCCCAGATATGTGCAATGGAATTGATGCTCACGGTGACATGAAAAAGCAACACCGTTGACAATACAAAACCCCATATGAAAAGTTGTAGACCGCTGGTTTCTAAGCCAGGAAAAAAATAATTTAGAAGCGTGCCTAGCAAAAATAATGAAACACCCAAAGCAACAGGTGCGATGAGATCAAATCGGTTTAACCATTTCAAGGAAGCGCGCTTGGCAAAATCCTGAATGGTTGAGTAGTCGGTTGCAAAGGCTTTGTAATTAAGAAACCAAGCCATGTGGCTTTGCATGAAACCGTGTATTGGGCTGTGAAGGTCGAGTTCGGTGTCAGAGTGTCGATGGTGTTTGCGATGATGTGAGGCCCACCATAATGCTCCACGTTGCGCACTTGAAGCGCCGATGAAGGCAAACACGGTTTCCATCCATTGATGGGTTTTAAACGTTTTGTGAGAAAAATAGCGGTGATAAAAACCGGTGATGGCGAACATGCGAATACTATAAGTTGCTATTAAAGCAATCAATGCAGTCCAAGAAAAACCCACAAAAAATACGGCGAAGCAGGCGATATGAAGCGCAATGAACGGCACGATTCTCATCCATGCAATGCCCTGCTTTTCATCGGAATCAATGGTTTCGCTATCGAACCAGGCGATAACGGATTTAATAGTTTGATTAGAGGTTGAAATCATAGGGTTATAATCGCTTTTTTACGGTGATTTTTCCGTGAAGGCTAACTCCGAATTTCTACATGGGCATTCATTGTATTGGCAATAAAGCAATTTCTGTGCGCGCTATCATGCAATTTGGCAAGTTCTTCTGCACTCGGAATTTTTTCGTTCAAAAAAGTTATTTTTGGACTTAATAAACAATGTGTAATGGCCATTCTGCCATCGGCATTCTTAGCTAATGTGCCTTCAGCTTTATCTTGGTAGTGCGCAACCTGAAAACCACGTTTACTGGCTACCGCTAAAAAAGTCAGCATATGACAAGAGGCAAGGGCTGCTAATAATAAAGTTTCCGGATTAGACATGCTGGCATTGCCTAGAAAACTAGGTGCCGCCGAATTGGCAACAATCTGGCCATTTTCAAGCGACACAGTATGGTCGCGGGAGTATGTGTCTGTTTGGCTTGCGTGTGCTTGATAGGCCCAGTTAACTTCAGCAAAATGATCGGACATGACTTTCTCCTTGGTATTGTTTTATTCTACACAGATGATTAACAATTATAAGCAGACAAAACGATTTGGCTTAGCGCGTGTGCTGTCAAAAATGGGTTTGGCTTCGCGAACGCAAGCCAGTGTTTGGATTGCTGATGGCTTGGTGCAAGTGAACGGCAGAATAATCACAGATGTTGAATTTCCAGTGCGGATGGAAGTTGATCAGGTATTGGTGAATAGTCAAAACGCCATTGTTCAAGAACGCATCGTTTTAATGTTAAACAAGCCCAGAGGGTTGCTGACCACACGCAGTGATGAACAACAACGCGCCACGGTTTATGAATGCTTGCCAGCAGAAATGCCATGGTTGGCGCCAGTGGGGCGCTTGGATAAAGCCAGTGAAGGCTTGCTGTTGATGACCAATGATCCGGTTTGGGCAGCTAAAATAACCGACCCTACAACAGGCCCAGACAAAACGTATCATGTTCAGATTAATGCCATACCTAGCCAAGCTCAGCTGGCAACCATGTTGCAAGGTCTGAATACCGATATTGGCCTACTTAGCGTTAAGCATGTAGTGGTATTACGACAGGGTGAAAAGAACGCGTGGCTTGAAATTATCTTAGAAGAAGGCCGCAATCGGCAGATACGGCGCTTATTGCAAGCACTAGATATTTCTGTGTTGCGCTTAATTCGGGTGCAAATAGGTGCGCTAAAACTTAATGAGCTACCCAAAGGGCAGTGGCGAGCACTCACTGAGCACGAAATAGACTTATTGAATAACGCCTAACTCTTTGCCTACCTTGGTAAAAGCAGCAATCGCTTGGTCTAACTGCTCACGGCTGTGCGCCGCACTCATTTGGGTGCGAATTCGCGCTTGACCATTGGCCACCACCGGAAAGAAAAATCCGACGGCGTAAATGCCTTCATCGAGTAAACGTTTGGCAAACTCTTGTGCAAGTGGCGCTTCATAGAGCATGACCGGCACAATAGGATGCACGCCGGGTTTTAAGTCAAAACCAGCTTGACTCATTTTTTCGCGGAAGTAGCGCGTATTGTCTTGTAGTTTTTCGCGTAAATCGCTCGCATTATCGAGCATCTCAAAGACTTTGATGCCAGCAGCTACAATGGATGGAGGTAGTGAGTTTGAAAACAAATACGGGCGGGAACGCTGGCGCAGAAGTTCGATAACGGCTTTCGGGCCGGTGGTGAAGCCTCCAACGGCGCCGCCGAGCGATTTGCCCAATGTGCCCGTGAAGATATCAATTTTGTCCATCACGCCCGAGACTTCAGCAGAGCCTCTTCCGGTGGCACCTAAAAAACCTGTGGCGTGGCATTCATCAATATGTACCAAAGCATCGTATTTTTCAGCGAGTGCCGTGATGGCATCTAATGGCGCAATGGTGCCGTCCATGGAAAATACCCCATCGGTGGTAATCATTTTTATACCGCATCCGGCGGCATCGGCTGCTTGCAACTGCTCTTCTAGTTCTTGCATGTTGCAATTGCTATATCGAAAACGCTTGGCTTTGCACAAACGCACACCGTCAATAATAGAGGCATGATTTAAAGCGTCGGAGATTATCGCATCATTTTCGCCAAGCAAGGGCTCGAATAGTCCGCCATTGGCATCAAAACAGGCAGCATACAAAATGCTATCTTCGGTACCAAAAAAGTGGGCTATTTTCGTTTCAAGCACTTTATGCAAATCCTGGGTGCCACAGATGAAACGAACGGAAGCCATACCAAATCCGTGTGTATCCAAAGCATCTTTCGCGGCTTTAATGATTTCAGGGTTATCTGCTAGACCGAGGTAGTTGTTAGCACAAAAATTTAAGACTTGTCGGCCATCTTGGAGGGTTATCTGTGCCGATTGAGCGCTGACGATTATTCGCTCATTCTTCAATAAACCTTGTTTTTCAATACTATCAAGCTGGTCTTGGTAGTTTAAAATGGCTGATTTGTTCATAAAAGTCGTTCCAAAGTTGAGATGAAAAGCATAGCATATTATTTGCCATATACGACATAACATATTGAATATATTATAAAAAATATAATATTAAGGAATAACATAAGTATGTTAATAATCAATATGATGATTATTAATATTAAACACTATTCATAAAAGCGTTGAAAATAACAGTACATTCCTATTCAAATTGCTAAAAATCCGTTAAGATTGCTAGGCAAGCTAGTGTAAAGCTAGTAGGCATATAACTATACGAGACTTTATTCTCAAACCAATTTGGAGATTTATAAATGCAAAACAATTTGAAAGCCGCAATTTTAGCCGCTCTTTTGTTAGCTCCGGCTATGTCTTTTGCTCAAGAAGTTGCAGCAGTAGAAGAAGAAGAGTCAAACTTCAGCGCGAATGTTGGATACGTATCTGATTATGTGTTCCGTGGTATTTCACAGACCAGTGGCGGCACTAGCTTCTTTAATTCTTCTGCCATTCAAGGCGGATTAGATTATTCTTTCGGCGATAGTGGTTTTTACGTCGGCACATGGGCTTCTAACGTCAATTATGGTGGCGTGGGCGGACCTGATCTTGAAATTGATTTATACGGCGGCTACAACACTGACTTTGGTGATTTCGTCAATTTTGATGTGATGGTGGTTGCTTATAACTACGTAGGTGCAGATGATTCATACGGCAACATCAACTATGCTGAATTAGTCACCAAGTTCGGTTTCGGTGAAATCGTAACCTTAACACTAGCTTATACCCCTGATTATTCAAATTCCGGTGCCAACGTCACTTATGCAAACCTTGGCAACAGCTGGGATTTAGGTTCCTCTGGTATTGCTTTGGATGCAGGGATTGGCCGCACCTTTGGCGACCCGTTCAATGGTGATTTTACCGACTGGACTGTTGGTTTAAGCCGTGACTTTGGTCCAGTTAATCTTGGCGTGCATTATTACGATACCAACTTAGATTTCACTGCCTCTGACACCATTGTTGCCAGTGTAAAAATGGAATTCTAATTGTGTAACTTGTTTGAAATTAAAAGGGACGCATCAGCGTCCCTTTTTTTGTGCCTAGTTATTGCCTTACCAAGAACAGACTACTTTGCCACATACGCCGGCATCCATTAAATCGAACCCTTTTTGGAAATCATCGATGTGTACTTGGTGGGTGAGTACTTTTTGAAGCGGAAATCCTGTTAATAGCATTTGGGTCATTTTGTACCAGGTTTCATACATTTTCCGACCGTAAATGCCTTGCACGGTTAAGCCTTTAAAAATTATACGATCCCAATCAACCCCAGCACCTTTTGGTAAAATGCCCAGCAAAGCAACCTTGCCACCGTGATACATGCAATCGAGCATGTCGTTGAAAGCTTGAGGTACGCCACTCATTTCAAGGCCTACGTCAAAACCTTCCATGTGAAGTTCTGCCATCACATCTTTCAACGATTGCTTGGACACATTGACCACGCGTGTAGCGCCCATATCGGCGGCAAGTTTCAGGCGGTAGTCGTTGACATCGGTGACTACCACATTGCGTGCGCCAATATGTTTGCAAATACCCGCCGCAATAATGCCAATAGGGCCGGCGCCTGTAATCAGCACATCTTCACCAATTACATCAAACTCGAGCGCGCAATGCGCAGCGTTACCGTATGGGTCGAAGAATGCCGCCAGTTCGCTTGGAATTTGATCTGGAATTGGCCAAAGGTTGGAAGAGGGCATCACAATATATTCAGCGAATGCGCCATGGCGGTTGACGCCAATGCCAATGGTGTTCGGGCAAAGATGTTGACGGCCGGCTCGACAGTTGCGGCAATGTCCACAGACGATATGCCCTTCAGCTGAAACGCGATCACCTAAAGCATACCCGCTCACGCCTGGGCCAATCTCAACAATACGACCGACAAATTCATGCCCGATGACTAAACCAGGTGTGATAGTGCGTTGGCTCCATTCATCCCATTTATAAATATGCAGATCGGTTCCGCAAATCGCGGTTTTTTCAAGCTTGATTAATACTTCATTGGGGCCTGGTGTGGGCACCGGAACGTGCTCCATCCAAATACCTTTTTCGGCGTGGCGTTTAACTAAAGCTTTCATCATGGCTGACATAGAGGGCTCCCAGATTTAGACGCTCATTATACGCGTGACAATTATAAGGCTGTTAAAAAATTGAAAAATCAGTGGCCTCTGTTTCTTGTTAGTATGTTTAAAACCACAGGGAGTTTAGTCATGAAGGTTACTATTTATGGTGCAGCAGGAGCTGTAACAGGATCTTGTCATTTAGTTGAAGCCGCTGGCAAGCGAATTTTACTGGATTGCGGCATGATTCAAGGCAATAAAGTGGAAGAGGCTAAAAATGCCCTGCCATTCGATTTTGATGTAAAAAGCATTGATGCCGTGGTGTTAAGTCATGCGCATATTGATCATTGTGGTCGTTTGCCGGTACTCATTCAACAAGGTTACCACGGCCCAATTTATACCCATAAAGCGACTGTTGATATGTTGCCTATCATGCTAGAAGATGCAGCATCATTAGCTGAAATGGATGCAGAGCGCCGCAACAAATACCACAAAGATGGCCACAGTCACCATAAAGCATTGTTTACGCGTGCTGATGTAGGCTCGGTCGTTCGACAATTAAAATCTCTGGATTATCGAGAAGAAAAGCAGTTATTTCCGAATCTGACCCTCACTCTTAATGATGCGGGTCATATCCTTGGCTCGGCCAGTGTGCGACTACAAACATTTGAAAATGACAAAACCAAAACTTTAGTGTTCTCAGGCGATGTTGGCCCTAATGGCACGCCAATCTTAAATGATCCGGATCCTTTTAATTCCGCTGATTTAGTGTTGATGGAATCGACCTATGGTGGTCGTTTGCATCGTGATCGTATAGCTACCGTGCAGGAACTTGGAATGATTTTTGACACAGCATGGAAAGCCGGTGGCAATATTCTTATTCCTGCTTTTGCGGTGGGCAGAACGCAGGAACTGCTGTATTGGTTTGCTAAGCATTGGGAGGATTGGGGTTTAGCGAAATGGAAAATATTTCTGGATAGTCCCATGGCATCCAAAATTGTGAGTGTTTATGGTCGGCATGAGGAGTTATTCGATGCCGATGCTAAATCCATGTTTCATGGCAAACCGCACCCCTTTCATTTGCCTAATTTGCAATACACCGCTGATGTTGAACAATCGAAAGCCATCAATGAACACAAAGGCGGTTGCATCATTATTGCGGGTTCTGGCATGTGCAATGGTGGTCGAATTCGTCATCATTTAGAGCGTAATTTAGGCAACCCAAAAAATCATCTGCTTTTTGTGGGTTATCAAACGGTTGGTACATTGGGACGATTGTTGGTGGACGGCGTTCCGGCAATTAAGCTATTTGGTGAGCTGATTCAAGTTAAAGCGCAGCGACATACCATCGGAGGACTATCAGCGCATACCGACCAAGCTGGTTTAGTTGAATGGTACGGTTGTATCGAAAATCATCCCCGCATTGCTTTGTTGCACGGTGAAGATGATGCGCGAAAGGCTTTGGCTTTGGCGCTTAAAACACGATTTGATATTGATGCTTTAATTCCAAAGTATGGCGATTCAATAGAGGTTTAAATCGCTGTGCAAGATTTCATCTAAGGAAATAATATGTACGACCCGACTCATGCTTTAATCCATGCCAATCCTAAATTTCAATTGTTGGTGCGTAAGCGCGAACGTTTGGCATGGGTGCTTTCAATGCTTATGTTTGGACTGTACCTGCTATTTATTTTATTGATTGCCTTTAAGCCCAATGTGCTTGGCGCTCGAATCGTTGCAGAGTCGCCTATTACATGGGGAATTCCTTTTGGTATCGGCTTAATATTAGCTGCTTTCGTACTCACCGGAATATACGTTTGGCGTGCTAATGGCGAATTTGACCGAATGAATCAAGAAATTTTGGATGAGGTGAATGGCTAATGCCTCGAATAATCATGTGTTTCATGCTGATATTTTTTTCATCGCGTTTATTTGCAGCAGAAGGTCTTGACGCAGCGCTGCAAACGCAAGCACAAAACATCACAGCCATCGTTATGTTCTTGAGCTTTGTCATCGCCACTTTAGGCATTACGTATTGGGCTTCAAAAAGAAACACGTCCATTGCAAGCCACTATGCCGCTGGCGGAAAAATAACAGGATTTCAAAATGGCTTAGCTATTGCTGGTGATTACATGTCGGCGGCGTCATTTCTAGGTATTTCGGCATTGGTATATGGCTCAGGTTATGACGGATTGATTTATTCGATTGGTTTTTTGGTGGGTTGGCCGATTATTTTATTTTTGATGGCGGAGCGTTTGCGTAACTTAGGTAAATACACCTTTGCCGATGTAGCCTCGTTTCGATTAAAGCAAATGGAGATTCGAAGCTTATCGGCATGTGGAACGCTTGCCGTTGTTGCTTTATATCTTATTGCACAGATGGTAGGTGCAGGTAAATTAATCCAACTCTTATTTGGTTTGGATTATTACGTGGCTGTTATTTTGGTGGGCATATTGATGGTTGCCTATGTTCTATTTGGTGGTATGTTGGCCACCACTTGGGTGCAAATCATTAAAGCCATATTGCTACTTTCTGGCGCCAGCTTTATGGCTTTTATGGTTTTAAAATATGTCAATTTCGATATCAATCAATTATTCACGGAAGCCATAAAAGTGCACCCAAAAGGCGATGCTATTATGAGTCCGGGTGGGTTGGTGAAAGACCCAATTTCGGCCATTTCATTAGGGCTTGCCTTAATGTTTGGCACAGCGGGATTGCCACATATTTTGATGCGCTTTTTTACCGTGAAAGATGCCAAGGCAGCGCGTAAAAGTGTGTTTTATGCCACAGGATTTATTGGTTATTTCTATATTCTGACTTTCATTATTGGCTTTGGTGCCATTTTATTAGTTAGTACCAACGCACAATTTAAAGATGCTGCGGGTGAGTTATTAGGTGGCAATAACATGGCGGCCATCCATTTATCTAATGCTGTTGGCGGCAGTATTTTTCTTGGGTTTATTTCGGCAGTTGCTTTCGCCACTATTTTGGCTGTGGTATCTGGCCTCACATTGTCTGGTGCTTCGGCAGTCTCACATGATTTATACGCCAGTGTTATCAAAAATGGTAATGCTGACGAAAAGTCTGAATTGCGTGTCTCTAAAATCACCACTATTTTGCTTGGCGCATTAGCTATTGGTTTAGGCATCTTGTTTGAGAAACAAAATATAGCCTTCATGGTTGGCCTCGCATTTTCGATTGCGGCCAGTTGCAATTTTCCAGTTTTATTTTTAAGTATGTATTGGAAAAATCTAACCACACGCGGCGCTTTGATTGGCGGTTCATTAGGTTTAATCACCGCTGTGGCTTTAATGATTCTTGGCCCAACTGTTTGGGTGCAGGTGCTCGGCAATGCTAAGCCGATATTCCCTTACGAATACCCGGCATTATTTTCAATGTCAGTGGCTTTTATCGGAATATGGATATTTTCGATCACCGATAAATCTGCCTCAGCCGATACCGAACGTGCTCGTTTTTTATCGCAGTTTGTACGCTCGCAAACGGGCTATGGTGCGAGTGGGTCGGTGCAAAATTAAACAATAAACCCTGCCACCACATTGCGTCCTTCGTTGGCCAAAATATTGAAGGTGCGGGCGGCGGCGGCGTTGTTCATCACTTCAAAACCAATGCCTTGCTGTAAAAAATAGGCAATGTGTTTTGGCTCAGGGAAAATTTGGATGGATCCCGTACCTAGAATGAATAGGCTAGGTTTTAGATTCAATACCGGCTGCCAATGTTCCGAATTGAGATTAATCATCGAATCTAATGACCAATCTTCAATCAATTGACTTGGCGCAAGGATAAAACTGGACAGCAAATCGCGGTTATTTACCAACACACCGTTTGCGCTTAAACCACGACAGATGTAACGGTAATCCGGATTTTCCAGCGATATTTGCATTTATGCCTTAGGCAAAATGATTAGCGGTTTATCTTTGCTGCGACGGAATAATATGATGATATTGCCAATTCGGTTAATCAGTTCTGAGTTTGATTGTTCAACAATCTGCTCAATCCAGGCATCGCGAACTTCGCGGTCTGTGGCAGCAATTTTTACTTTTAAAAGTTCGTGGCGTTCAAGTGCATTATCTAATTCAGCCACTAATGCGCTACTCGGACCTTTGGCACCAACCAGAATAATGGGCTTCAAATCATGAGCCAAACCACGTAGATAGCGCTTTTGAGAGTTATTTAGCTGTTCAGACATGACCTATGGCCCAAGATTTATACGGGATAAAAGGGTATCATGAACACCTACCCAAATCCTAATTTTCTATGGCAACTCGTAGCAAAAGCAGTCAGTTATGGCTGAAAGAACACTTTGCTGATCCGTTTGTGAAAAGAGCCCAAGCGGAAGGCTTGCGTTCGCGTGCCGCCTATAAACTGGAAGAAATGCTCGAGCGCGATAAATTAATTCGCCCAGGCATGCTCATTGTTGATTTAGGCGCTGCACCAGGAAGCTGGTCGCAAATGGCTCGTAAGGTTATGGGCGATAACGGCCGAGTCTTGGCCTTGGATATTCTGGATATGCCGCCGATTGCAGGAGTTGACTTTATTCACGGGGACTTCAGATGTGAACAGGTATTGTCTCAGTTAGTCGATTTAGTGGGGAATCAGCCGGTTGACCTTGTTTTGTCTGATATGGCCCCCAATATGTCAGGAGTGGACACTGTAGATTTGGCGCGTGCTATGTATTTGTCGGAGCTGGCACGAGATTTTGCAGACGAACATTTGAAAAAAGGTGGTAATTTTTTGATTAAGTTATTTCATGGTGAAGGTTTTGATGCGTTTATCAAAGAGCTTCGTCCGCGCTATCAAAAACTTATTATTCGTAAACCGGCTGCCTCTAGGCGCCGTTCCAATGAAGTTTATGCGTTAGCAACAGGCAAACGTTAAGGATTTAACATGAATGATATGGTCAAAAATATAATCGTGTTTGTAGTTGTTGGCTTTTTGCTGATGACGGTGGTGCAGACATTTTCGCCTGAATTAAGTAAGTCGCAGCAAGAAGTGGCTTATTCAAAATTTCTTGACGATGTCGATAGCGGTTCTGTTTCAAAAGTTGAATTCACTGAAGACAGTTCCAGTGCCCGTACTGAACTTAAATATACCAAAGCCGATGGCGTTGTTAGCAAAACGTGGGGCCCTTACGACCGCGACCTGGTCAATGTATTGGTTAAGCGCAGAGTTGAAATTGTGCAACAGAAGCCACCAGCAGGCCCGCCGTTTTGGGCGATTGTGTTGAATATACTCCCGTATGTTTTATTTTTTGGCATCGCATTTTATTTCATCAAACAAATGCAACAAGGTGGCAAAGGTGGCGCGATGAGTTTTGGTCGTTCGCGTGCCAAATTACAGGGTGAAAATGATGTCAAAGTCACTTTCGCCGATGTAGCCGGTTGCGACGAAGCCAAGGAAGAGGTTGGTGAGTTGGTTGAATTTCTGCGCGACCCTTCTAAATTCCAGAAACTCGGTGGTAGAATTCCCCGCGGTATTTTAATGGTTGGTAATCCTGGCACCGGTAAAACATTATTGGCGCGCGCCATTGCTGGCGAAGCTAAAGTGCCATTCTTCTCAATTTCTGGTTCTGATTTCGTTGAGATGTTTGTTGGTGTTGGTGCTTCGCGTGTCCGTGATATGTTTGAGACCGCCAAGAAACAATCGCCGTGCATTATTTTTATTGATGAAATCGACGCCGTCGGTCGTCATCGTGGTGCCGGCTTAGGTGGCGGTCATGACGAACGCGAACAAACATTAAACGCCTTGTTGGTTGAAATGGACGGCTTTGAAGGCGGTGAAGGCGTGATCGTTATTGCGGCCACCAATCGTCCTGACGTGCTTGATCCTGCCTTGTTGCGCCCCGGTCGTTTTGATCGCCAAGTCGTGGTTGGTCTTCCTGATGTGCGTGGTCGCGAACAAATCTTGAAAGTGCATATGCGTAAAGTGCCTCTCAATGAAGATGTTGATGCGATGACTATTGCACGCGGCACACCGGGTTTCTCGGGAGCGGATTTAGCTAACTTAGTGAATGAAGCGGCGTTGTTTGCTGCTCGTGAAAATGCCAAAGAAGTGCGTATGGAGCATTTCGATAAAGCTCGCGATAAAATCATGATGGGTGCCGAACGTCGTTCCATGGCAATGAGTGAAGATGAGAAAAAATTAACCGCGTATCACGAAGCCGGGCATGCCATTGTTGGACGCATGGTGCCTGAGCATGATCCAGTTTATAAAGTCACCATCATTCCGCGTGGCCGTGCCTTGGGCGTTACCATGTATTTGCCAGAAGGCGATAAATACAGTTACAACAAAGTCGCCATTCAATCACAGCTGTGTTCGTTGTATGGTGGTCGCGTAGCCGAAGAATTGATTTTCGGTGCCGATAAAGTCACTACCGGTGCATCCAACGATATTGAACGTGCTACTAAAATGGCTCGCAATATGGTCACCAAATGGGGCTTGTCTGATGAGCTAGGCCCGATTGCTTATGCCGAAGATGAGGGCGAAGTGTTTTTAGGTCGTTCGGTCTCACAAACCAAAAATGTTTCTGATGATACGGCTAAGAAAATTGATGATGTGGTTCGTACCATTCTTGATAAAGCCTATGCGCGCAGTACTCAAATACTGAAAGACAACATCGATAAATTGCATGCCTTGGCTGAGGCTTTGCTCACCTATGAAACCGTTGATGTCAGCCAGATTGATGCGGTGATGGAAGGTCGTGTACCAGGCCCGCCATTAGATTGGGCAAAGTCCGGTAAAACATCGAAGGACGATAAAAGTGGCACAGCAGGTCCAATAGGCGGCACGCAGACGCAAAGCTGAGCTTAGGCTTGTAGCAGAACGATCGAAAAGGCTAGAATGCGTTCTAGCCTTTTTCTTTGGAAATGACTGATGTTTGATTTAACGCCCAGCTTGCGTTGCGGTAGTTTCGAGTTGAAACTCGACACACCAAAAATCATGGCAATCATCAATGTCACGCCGGATTCATTTTCCGATGGTGGCAGATTATCAGCTAGCAAAGATGCAGTGGCCTATGCCTTAAAGCAAGTTGAATTAGGTGCGCATATGCTCGATATTGGTGGCGAATCAACTCGCCCAAATGCCGAGCCGGTTTCCATCGATGAAGAGTTATCGCGAGTCATTCCAGTTATTGAAGCGCTAGCAACAAACATCGATGTGCCAATCAGCATCGATACCTCAAAGCCCGAAGTGATGCGCGCTGCCGTTGCCGCTGGCGCCACCTTCATCAATGATGTCTTTGCCTTGCGTTATCATGGCGCATTGGAAACAGCTGCAGAACTCGGCGTACCGGTGTGTTTAATGCATATGCTGGGTTCACCGCAAACCATGCAGCAGGATGTGCAATACGAGGATGTTCTGGTGCAAGTGCGGCAGTTTTTAACCGAACGTATTTTTGCATGCGAAATGGCCGGAATCCTTAAAAAAAATATCATCATCGATCCAGGCTTTGGCTTCGGGAAACACTTAGAACATAATCTGAAATTATTAGCCAATCTGGATTATTTCAAGCAACTGGGCGTGCCAGTTTTAGCAGGGGTGTCGCGCAAAACGATGATTGGTCAAATCACTGGGCGTGAATTAAATGCTCGTTTAGTAGGCTCTGCAGCTGCGGCATTATTAGCAGCCCAAAACGGCGCCAATATTATCCGTGTGCATGATGTGGCTGCAACAAAAGATGCTCTGGCAATTCTAGCTGCAGTGCAGGCTGCAAAAT
>JAGNUI010000124.1 GCA_017987065.1 Arenimonas sp. | reverse complement strand
GGATGGTGTTTCATGGCTAAACGTCGATAGGCTTTTTTAAGCTCCTCTTCCGAAGCACTTTTGGAAACACCTAGAATTTCGTAGTAATCACGCTTACTCATAAACACTCACTGATAAAAATGGATAAACCCACGCCAACAGATTGGCTGATGGCGTGGGTCATATTTTACAATTACAACTTACTTTTGGTCGTCTTTGACTTCGGTAAATTCAGCATCCACCACGTCATCGCCGGCTGGCTGCGTGGCTTGTGGCTCACCTTCCGGATTAGCAGAAGCCGCCGCAAAGAGTGCTTGAGAAGCCTGTGAAAGCGTCTGAGTTTTCGCTTCAATCTGCGCTTTGTCATCGCCTTTCATGGCTGTTTCCACATCGGCTAAAGCGGTTTCAATATTGGCTAACTGATCGCTTGGCACTTTCGCACCATGTTCAGTGATGGCAGAACGTGTGCTGTGAATCGCCGCATCGGCCATGTTGCGAGCCGTAACCAATTCATGGAACTTTTTGTCTTCTTCACGATGCGTTTCTGCATCACGAACCATTTGCTGAATTTCTTCCTCGGTTAAACCAGAACCGCCTTTAATTTCAACGCGCTGCTCTTTGCCGTTCTTCTTATCTTTGGCCGACACGTGAATAATGCCGTTGGCATCAATATCGAAGCTCACTTCCACTTGCGGCATGCCACGTGGCGCTGCATCAATACCTTGCAAATCGAAACGGGCCAGCGATTTATTAAAGCGAGCTTGTTCGCGCTCACCTTGCAACACATGCACAGTCACGGCACTTTGGTTGTCTTCAGCGGTTGAAAAGGTTTGCGATGCTTTGGTTGGAATGGTGGTGTTTTTCTCAATGATTTTTGTGAATACGCCGCCCATGGTTTCAATACCCAAAGATAGAGGAGTCACATCGAGTAACAACACATCTTTTACGGTACCCGCTAACACACCACCCTGCACCGCCGCACCAATAGCCACGGCTTCGTCTGGGTTAACGTCTTTACGTGGTTCTTTACCAAAGAACTCAGCAACAGCTGCCTGAACTTTCGGCATACGGGTCATACCACCGACTAAAATCACTTCAGAGATATCAGCCGAACGCAAATTGGCATCGTTCATTGCCGTGCGGCATGGCTCAATGGTTTTCTTCACTAAATCGTCCACCAATGCTTCTAACTTAGCGCGGGTTAACTTGATGTTGAGGTGTTTTGGGCCTGAAGCATCAGCAGTTACATACGGCAAGTTCACATCGGTTTGTTGTGAAGTGGATAATTCAATTTTTGCACGTTCTGCGGCATCTTTAAGGCGTTGCAATGCCAAAGGATCTTTACGCAAATCAATGCCCTGTTCTTTCTTAAATTCTTCAACCAAGAAATCGATAATACGGAAATCGAAATCTTCACCGCCCAAGAAGGTATTACCATTGGTGGCTAATACTTCAAATTGTTTTTCACCATCAATTTCAGCAATTTCAATGATGGACACGTCGAATGTACCGCCACCCAAATCGTACACGGCAATTTTACGATCGCCGCCTTTTTTGTCTAAGCCATAAGCCAGCGCCGCAGCGGTTGGTTCATTGATAATACGCTTCACTTCCAAACCAGCAATACGGCCCGCATCTTTAGTAGCTTGACGTTGGCTGTCGTTGAAATAGGCTGGAACGGTAATGACTGCTTCGGTTACAGCTTCACCCAAATAGGCTTCAGCAGTCTTTTTCATTTTCTCTAAAATGCGAGCCGAGATTTCTTGCGCTGACATCAGTTTGCCATCGGATGTTTGCACCCAAGCATCGCCATTTTCGTGCGCCACAATACCGTACGGCACTAAATCAATATCTTTGGTAACTTCCGCATCGGTGAACTTGCGACCGATTAAACGCTTCACGGCATAAAAGGTGTTTTTAGGATTGGTAACACTTTGACGTTTCGCCGACGCGCCAACGATGACTTCACCATCTTTGGTGAACGCAACGATGGACGGCGTGGTACGATCGCCTTCCGAGTTTTCAATAACCTTGGCAACGCCGCCTTCCATCACAGATACGCAGCTGTTGGTGGTGCCTAAATCGATACCGATAATTTTACCCATGTCTAAACTCCTGAATTATATTTTGGTGACGGCGGCGTGCGCCTATGCTTACTTAATGTGGGGGCTTTTAAAAATTTCAAGAACCCGATACAACAACTAATGCTGGGCGCAGTAAGCGATCGTTCAGCATGTAACCTTTTTGAAACACTTGAATAATGGTGTCATCCGCTGTATTTTCACTGGCCATACGGCTAATGGCCTGATGTTGGTCTGGGTTAAAAGGCAAGCCTAATGGGTCGACTTGTTGCAATCCATTTTCGCTGGCGACTTTTAAAAGTTGCTTAAAGGTTAAATCCAAGCCGTCTCGCAACGGGCTAGCCTCGCTTCCTGCCGCAATTAATCCGGCATCTAAGCTATCGAACACCGGCAGTAAATCGCCCAACAAACGCTCATTGGCAAACTTGCGCGCCATATCAACATCACGAACCAGTCGTTTGCGTTGGTTTTCCAACTCGGCACGTTCACGCAAGCGCTCTTCGTGCATTTGTGCCACAGCGGCTTTTAATTGCTCAAAATCAGCTAAAAGCTGTTGTTGGGCATCGAGTTCAAGATCAATACCCGGCTCTGAAGATTCTGGTGTTTCGTTGTTTGATTGCATAATGCGTTCCATAAAATAACCGCCCAACCGTTGGGCACACATAGAGATGTGGGGATGGCTAAGCGAGTTTCAAGGCATCGCCTAATAAATCGGCGGTCGCTTTCACAATAGGGATAACTCGTTCATAGGGCATGCGCGTTGGACCAATCACCCCAAGCACGCCCAGCACTTGGCCTTGATGAGAATATGGCGCTGTAATCACGGTGCAGGCTTGCAACGGCGCCAAACCACTTTCTTCGCCAATAAAAACCCGAATGCCTTGGGCATTGGCGCAACTATCCAGCAAGCCCAGAATTTCGCGTTTTTGTGAAAACGCATCAAACAGGCTACGCAAATGCTCCATATCAGACATGCCCTGCACGCCCATCATTCGTGTCTGTCCGGATAAAAGCAAATCATCGGGCTTATTATCTTGCAGCAAAAGTTGCTGTGATATATCTAATGCGGCATTAAGTAATTGATCGAGCTCAGATTTAGCCTGTTGCATTTCAAACAGTAAACGGCAACGAATCTGGGCGAATCCTAAGCCTGAAAAATGCCGGTTTAAATAATTGGCGGTTTGTTCCAATTCTTGTGTGCTGACAAAACGAGGCAATTGCACAATCCGATTCTGCACTTCATTATCTGGGAAAACCATAATCACCAAAATGCGGTTGTCATCCAGCGCCATAAAATCGATGTGCTTAAAAGCCGAGTTATTACGTTGCGGCACGGTTACCACACCCACGAATTGGCTCATTGACGACAAAACCTCGCTGGCCTGCGCCAACAAGGATTGCGTACTCACCCCAGGCGCCATTTGCGCCCGCAATTGACTAAAATCAGCTTCGCGCAACGGCTCAATTTCTAACAGTGAATCAACGAACACACGGTACGCTTGTGTGGTTGGAATGCGCCCGGCCGAGGTGTGAGGCGCGGCTAATAAACCAACGTGCTCCAAATCCGCCATAATCGAACGAATGGTTGCTGAACTGACTTCCAAGCCCGCTTGGCGCGCCAAAGATCGGCTTGCCACCGGCTCACCATCACGAATGTGTTGTGCGATTAAGGTATGCAATAAGCGACGAGCGCGTGGGTCAAGAGCATTTATCATGTTCTATAGATAAGGCCAATTAGTCGTTTTAGCAAGGTTCTATTCAATATTTTCTGAGCATTATTTCAGATATGATGCCTATATTTTTTAATGAATTCAGGCAAAATAGAACTTATGCTGACCCATTTAAGCTTAAAAGATTTCGCCGTCGTGACTACCAGCCAATTAAGCTTTAGTCATGGTTTTACTGTGGTTACTGGCGAAACCGGTGCCGGAAAATCGCTGATAGTAGATGCTTTACTGTGTTTGACTGGCGCGCGCGCCGACGTGGGCATGGTGCGTTTTGGTGCGGAACGGGCAGAATTATCGGCAGAATTTGATTTAAAAGATGCGCCATTAGCCCAAGCTTGGCTTGCAGAGAATGAACTCAACGACGGCGGTGAATGCTTGCTTCGCCGCGTCATCAAGGCCGATGGCGGCTCAAAAGCGTGGATTAATGGCCGCAATGCCACTTTAAGCCAACTCAATGAACTCGGTGCCGGTTTGCTTGAAATTCATGGACAGCATGAACAACAAAACCTATTGGAGCGAGGTAAGCAACTCGATTTACTGGATGAATTTGCGCAACAACACAAACTCAAACAAAACGTACGGCAACTGCACCGCATCTGGCTGCAAATCAATACTGAAATCAACACCCTGCAAAAACGTGGCGATGTTAGTGATCAAATTGC
>JAGNUI010000123.1 GCA_017987065.1 Arenimonas sp. | reverse complement strand
GTGTAAGGGGATTCGCCATGCGCAAACTTTTATTTGCTTTTACCATTAGTGCCAGTTTGCTTTTTGCACAAACGGCTGTTTCAGATATGCTTCGTACCGATCACCCCACTGAATATGTGGTTGTGAAAGGAGATACTTTATGGGATATTTCTGCGCGCTTTCTTGAAAAGCCATGGCAGTGGCCACAAATCTGGAAAAAAAACCCACAAGTCAAAAACCCAAATTTGATTTACCCAGGCGATATCATTCGTTTAACTTATGTTGATGGCAAACCAGTACTTTCCATCAATGAAGCGCCAAATACCAATGAAATACCAATCGGCGCAATCGATGTCAATTTATATAATCGGCCTTTTTTGCAAGATTTACGTATTGTAACTACTTTCAAAGACTTGCCTTATGTCTTAGGTGTTGAAGAAGGTCAAACACGCGCCATGACTGGTGAAGCTGTATATGTTCACAGTTTAAAAGGTGTCGCTGTCGGTGAAACTGTCGAAATATTTCGACCTACTAGAAATTTCGCTCGCACCAATCAAGGCTCTTATCAAGTGTCAGCCGCATCACAATTAAATAGTCGTGGCGATCGCATCAGGGTAGATGGTCAAGAATTTTGGAGTGGACTATCTACATTAGGAAATTCTAGAAATTTTATTGGTACCGAAATGCGACGCGTTGCTTTGGGTCGCGTAACCGAAACCGCCGGAGTTCAAGACATCACGCGAGTCGTCATTATCGAAGGTGACCGTGAAGTGCGTGTCGGTGATCGTGTGACTCCAGATTCCCGTAGCAGTTTTGATCCATACTTCTACCCATCAAAAGGGCCAAATGTTGGCGCGGAAAGTCGCATTATGTCAATTTCTGGAGAAGGCATGCATGCTGGCGCCAGATCCGTTGTCACCTTGCCAATTGGTAGCAAGCAAGGCATTAGCAATGGCAATACCTATGAAGTGTGGTCGCAAAGTCAAAAAGTCCCTGATCGCATAGCGCATCGCGAGGAATTGGCTGCGAAGTGGAATACAGTTACTATGCCCAGAGAGAATATCGGTCTTATTATGATATTCCGTACCTTTGACAATGTCAGTTATGGCATTGTGATGAAAAGTACGCAGCAAATCACTATTGGCGATTACCTGAGAAATCCGGACTAATATTTAAAGCTTTTCTGACAGACGGCGCCTTCGGGCGCCGTCATACTTTGGGGCATGCATTACGACCCTCTCCATTCTTTATATCTGCATTTCTGTAGCGCTAAATCCGCTCAAGTGCGTGAAGCACTCTCCCACTTTCAATGCCCCAACGAGGCATGGCGTGCACTATCACAACGTGACCGCCACTTAGCAGCGAGTCTAAAGACTAAACACGCCCTCATAGACCGCGGGCTTGCTTGGATCAAACAACCCAATAACCACATCATTGCCTGGCATCAAGAACAATACCCGCAAGCGCTTAGACAGATTGATTCGCCACCTTCATTTTTATTCATCAGTGGCAGTCTGGAATTGCTCTGGCATCCACAAATTGCCATCGTTGGTTCCAGGCAACCAAGCGCTAGCGGGCTCGAAGTCGCCTATCATTTTGCGCAAAACCTAGCACAAAAAGGCTTTACGATTACCAGTGGTTTGGCAAGAGGTATTGACACTTCTGCGCATTTTGGCGCATTAAGCCATGGTAAAACCATCGCAGCACTCGCCACAGGTCCGGACATTGCTTTTCCGAGTAAAAATCAAGATTTATACGAGCAAATTGCTGAGCTAGGTACTTTAATTACCGAACATGCGCCAGGCATACCTGCGCTTCGTAGCCATTTTCCTGCAAGGAACCGCATTATTGCCGGTTTAAGCCAAGGCACAGTAGTCATTGAAGCCGCGATTCGCTCAGGCGCTTTAATTACCGCCAGGATAGCGGCAGAGCTCAATAAAGAAGTTATGGCTGTGCCAGGTTCAATTCATAACCCAATGGCTTATGGCTGCCATCAGTTGATCCGCGAGGGCGCTTTTTTGGTTGAGCAACCTGAAGAAGTGGCGCACATCATTTCATGCAGCACCGCGGGCAGCACTTTTCAAGTGAATAATTTTGCGCAAAAAGCACCTTTGAGCGACCCTGTTAGCTTCAATCTCGAACAATTGAATGGACAACAACGGCAAATATGGCAAGCACTTGGACACGACTGTGTTGGCATCGATAGCATTTGTTTGCGCACTTCATTGACAGTCGCCGATATCTCGTCCATTTTGGTAGGCATGGAGTTAGCCGGATGGGTTGAAAATCAGTTCGGCCGGTACCATAGATGTAATCAAGGCATACCATCAGCGAGAGGATAATGAAAGAATCGATATTAAATGTTTTACTCTACCTTTTTGAGCACTACATTTATGATCAGCCAGATCTGGTCCAAGATCACGACACTCTCCAAAACAATCTCATTCAAGTAGGATTTTCCGCATCTGAAGTCAGTCGAGCCTTTGATTGGCTTGAAACTTTGGCACAAGACCGTCCTGTGTCACAAACCGTTGTTGCGCAAAGACCCGTGCGCCTGTTTGCTGGCCCAGAACTGGAAAGATTTGATATTGAAGCACGTGGCTTTTTGACATTCCTCGAACAGCAAGGTGTGGTTACGGCTGAACAGCGCGAATTAGTTATCGACCGCGCAATGGCCTTGGATCAAGATGATATTGAGCTCAATGATATTAAATGGGTGGTTTTAATGGTTTTATTCAACCAGCCAGGCTCAGAAGCCGCATTTGCATGGATGGAAAATCAAATTTTTATGGATGAACTAGAACCAATCCATTAATATATTTTAAGCTAACACTTGACAGCCACCCCTGTCTTAGTGCCTTAATAAAAAAGAAGTAGCCCGCCATGCGCGGGCTTTGACTTCTATATTGTTTGTATTTCGGAGAGTTAAATGGCAAAAAATTTACTGATTGTTGAATCGCCGGCGAAAGCCAAAACGATCAATAAATATCTAGGTAAAGACTTCCTTGTCTTAGCATCCTATGGTCATGTGCGTGACTTACCGGGCAAAGATGGCGCGGTCAATGTCGACAATGGCTTTGCCATGCGTTACGAGATTTCTGAGAAAAATCAGAAGTATGTTGATGCCATTCTGAAAGCGGCTAAAGATGCAAGCGCCATTTATCTAGCCTCCGATCCGGATCGCGAAGGTGAGGCAATTGCCTGGCACATTGGTGAGATACTTGCAGAGAAAAATCTGCTAGTTGGCAAACAATTACATCGTGTGGTGTTTACGGAAATCACACCGAAAGCGATTACCCATGCGGTGGAAAATCCGCGCGCAATTGCTAGCAATTTAGTCGATGCGTATCAAGCACGACGTGCCTTAGATCACTTGGTCGGTTTTAATTTATCGCCGGTATTGTGGCGCAAAATTAAAAATGGCTTATCTGCCGGTCGCGTACAATCGCCAGCTTTACGTTTGATTTGCGAACGCGAAGATGAAATCGAAGCTTTTATTACTCGAGAACATTGGTCCTTTACTGCGCAACTTCAAGAAGCCGGACAATCCTTCAACGCACGCTGCGTGCGTTTGGATGGGCAGAAGTTTGAACAATTCAGCATCACCAACGAAGCCGACGCAAGTGCCGCGCACGCGCGTTTAAAAACCGCCGCTGGCTCTGCTTTAAAGGTCTCCGAGGTCAGCCGCAAGGAGCGCAAACGTCGGCCTTCAGCACCGTTTATCACTTCAACACTGCAACAAGAAGCTGCTAGAAAACTTGGCTTTACCACCAAAAAAACCATGCAGATTGCGCAAAAATTGTATGAAGGTATCAACATTGGCAGCGAAGGAACCGTCGGTTTAATTAGCTATATGCGTACCGATTCAACGCATTTATCTGGTGAAGCCCTTGAACAACTGCGTGATGTGATTCGACAAGAATATGGCACGCAAAACATGCCAGAAAAACCGAACGAATACAAATCCAAATCAAAAAATGCCCAAGAAGCACATGAAGCTATTCGTCCTACTTATGCCTTACGCACTCCGGCAAAGATTGGTAGTTTTTTAAGTGATGACGAGCGCAAACTGTATGATTTAATTTGGAAACGCGCCGTAGCTAGCCAAATGATTCATGCCACGCTAAACACCGTGAGTATCGAGCTCTCAGCCGGAGCGCAGCATAGCTTTCGCGCCTCTGGCACCACGGTTGTCGACCCTGGTTTTTTACTCGTTTATGAAGAAGGCAAAGACCAAAAAGATACAGAAGATGATGAAGCCAATGCAAAATTACCGGTCTTAAAAGAAGGCCAATCGGTAGCATTGAATGAAATCTTGAGCGAGCAGCATTTCACCAAGCCACCTCCGCGCTACACCGAAGCGAGCTTAGTGAAAACCTTGGAAGAATATGGCATTGGTCGCCCATCAACCTATTCCAGTATTATCCAAACACTCATTTACAAAGCATACGCGCTGCTGGAAAGCCGAGCCTTCAAACCAACGGATGT
>JAGNUI010000020.1 GCA_017987065.1 Arenimonas sp. | reverse complement strand
CGCTTCTTAAACCACTCCAGCGGAACGCCCCTATGAGCATCGACCAACTCCCCGAAATTGCCCTAGCCATGGTTGCCTCAGGCAAAGGTATCATCGCCATTGACGAATCCAACGCCACCATCAAAAAACGTTTTGATTCCGTGGGTGTTGAATGCACCGAAGAAAACCGCCGTGCGTACCGCGAAATGCTGTTGACCACACCAAATTTAAATGAATACATCTCTGGCGCCATTTTGTATGACGAAACCATTCGCCAGAAAACCAAAGACGGCGTGCCGTTCACCAAAATCATGCTCGACAACGGCATCTTGCCTGGTATTAAAGTAGATGCCGGTACCACGCCGCTAGCCGGTTTTCCGGGTGAAGTGGTCACCCAAGGTCTTGATGGCTTGCGTGAACGATTGAACGAATACGCCGCGCTTGGTGCCAAATTCGCCAAGTGGCGCGCAGTCATCAATATCAACATCGAAGAAGGCATGCCTTCCGATACCTGCATTGAAGCCAATGTGCATGCCTTAGCGCGCTATGCCGCCTTGTGCCAAGAAGCCGGCATTGTGCCGATGGTTGAGCCGGAAGTGATTATGGATGGCGAACATGATATCGACGATTGCTTTGTGGTCACTGAAAAAGTATTGCGCTCATTGTTCAATGCGTTGTATCAGCACAACGTGATGTTAGAAGGCACCATTTTGAAAGCCAGCATGATTATCTCCGGCAAAGATTGCGATGAGCAAGCCAGTGTTGAAGATGTTGCTGATTACACCGTGCAGTGCCTGAAATCAGCCGTGCCAGCCGCTTTGCCGGGTATCGTATTTTTGTCCGGTGGTCAATCTGATGATGACGCAACGGCGCATTTGAATGAAATGAATAATCCCGATAACAAACTGCCTTGGCCATTAAGTTTCAGCTATGGTCGCGCCATGCAATCGGCTGCGTTAGCGATTTGGGGTAAAGACATCGTTGGCAATGTGGCCGAAGCACAAAAAATGGTGTACGCCCGCGCTAAAGCCAATGGATTAGCCGCGAAAGGCGAATTGTAAGATTAGCTGAAAGTTAGTTATTGAAAACGCCGGCTTGCCGGCGTTTTTCTTGACACTGCCTAACGCACCATTGACACTATCTACACAAATATCCATTTATTATTCATGCCTAACTGTTTAAGGATTGCACATGCGTTTGTTCACGATAGCCCTATTGTTATTGCTGAGCGCATGCGGCGCTAAGGAAGAAGCGCGTAATAAAGAGGGCGGACCGCCGGCAACCGTTACGGTTATTACTGTAAAAGCGCAGCCTTGGCGCGACAGTATCGAAGCCATTGGAACGGTCAAGGCTCGCGAATCGGTGGTCATTTCGGCCAAGCAATCAGAGCGAGTGGCGGTGGTGCATTTCGAAAGTGGTCAGCGCGTTACTAAGGGTCAGGTATTGATTGAGCTGGATAGTGGCACTGTCAAAGCGGAGTTAAGCGAGGCCCGTTCCAATTTAGCTGATTTAGAAACGCAGGTTACTCGTTTGCAGAACTTGCAAAGTCGGCAACTGATTGCGCAAAGCCAATTTGATACCATCGTGGCTAGCAGAAACGCAGCCCGTGCTCGCGTTCAGGCCTCCACCGAACGTTTGAATGACCGCATCATACGTGCACCATTTTCTGGCGTGCTCGGTTTGCGTCAAGTTAGCCAAGGCCAATATGTCAACGCCGGCTTCGCCATGGTCAATCTCGATGATCTTGATCACATGTGGGTTGATTTTCCAGTGCCGGAGAGTTTGCTGTCAAAGCTTAAAACGGGTATGACGCTGAACCTTCAGGCCGATGCTTTTCCTGAGCGTACTTTTAATGCCCAAGTAGCCAGCATCGACTCGCGAATTGATGTGGCAACTCGTGCCATTATGGTGCGTGCCGGTATCGAAAACTCCGACGGCTTGGTTCGCCCGGGCATGTTGATGCGGGTATCGCTACAACAAGATGAAGTCGATGCCATTGTGGTGCCCGAGCTAGCGCTGCAACAGGTTGGCAATCGCACCTTTGTATTCATCGCTGCCGAAGATGGAACGGCTATTAGTCGTGATGTCAGTGTCGGCAGTCGACGTGATGGCAATGCCACCGTGATTAAAGGACTGCAAGCTGGTGATAAAGTGGTTTTGGATGGCACTTCAAAGCTACGTGACGGACAGAAAATTAAGGTTGTGGCGCAGGAAACTCAGGTAACCGCTGCGCCATGATACTTTCTGATGTCTCGATTAAAAGGCCAGTGTTTGCCGCGGTAATCAGCCTGATGTTGGTGACCGTTGGTTTGATTGCGTTTACCAAATTGCCACTGCGTGAATTACCTAATATTGACCCACCGGTGGTATCCATTGATGTGGCCTACCCAGGCGCTGCTGCTGGCGTGGTAGAAACGCGCATCACACAAGTATTGGAAGATGCGGTTGCTGGTATTGAAGGCGTTGATCTGGTGACCAGTTCCTCGCGCAATGGTCGTGCCTCAGTCAATCTGGAATTCACACTAGAACGCGATATTGAATCGGCGGCTAATGATGTGCGTGATGCGGTTAGCCGTGTTGCCGATCGATTGCCTGAAGAAGCCGACCCGCCACAAATTGCCAAAGTTGAAGCGGATGCCGAAGTGATCATCTGGATTCGTTTGGTGCAAAAAGATGCCGATGCACTGGCATTGACCGATTATGCCGATCGTTACCTTGTCGATCGTTTTTCCAGTATTCCAGGCGTAGCCCAAGTTCGACTTTCTGGCAATCAGCGTTATGCGATGCGCATTTGGTTGAATGCCGATGCGTTGGCAGCACGCTCATTGACGGTTGCCGATGTTGAGAATGCGTTGCGACGTGAGAATCTTGAATTACCGGCTGGCCGTTTAGAATCGAAAGATCGTGATTTTCTGTTGCGTGTTAACCGCAGTTTCGATACCCCACAAGCATTCGAGAAGCTGGTATTGAAAACGCTACCTGACGGTCAGATCATTGTGTTGTCTGATGTTGCTCGGGTAGCACGTGAATCCGCCGACCGCAGAACCTGGTTCCGAGGCAATGGCGAACCGCAGTTGGCACTCGGTATTGTAAAAACATCAACGGCCAATTCTCTGCAGGTATCGCGGGATGTGCGGGCTGAGATTGACCGCATCAATCCGGGTCTGCCGGAAGGTATGCAGATGGGCATCAATTTCGATTCAACGATTTTCATTGATGCTTCGGTAAAAAAAGTTTACAGCACACTGTTTGAAGCGATTGCTTTGGTGTTGCTGGTGATATGGCTATTCTTGGGAAGCGTACGTGCGTCGCTGATTCCTGCGGTCACTGTGCCGGTCTGTTTAATGTCGGCATTCATTGCACTTTGGTTGTTTGGTTATTCCATTAATTTGCTAACCCTTCTGGCTTTAGTGTTGTGCATTGGTTTAGTGGTTGATGATGCCATTGTGGTGCTGGAGAACGCCCAACGGCGAATTGATGCTGGAGAGCCACCCATGCTTGGTGCTTTCCGTGGAACGCGTCAGGTTGCTTTTGCGGTCATTGCCACCACTGGCGTGCTAGTGGCCGTATTTTTGCCAATGGCGTTTATTGAAGGCAACAACGGCCGTTTATTTCGCGAACTGGCAGTGACGATGGCCAGTGCGATTGCAATCTCCGCATTGGTAGCATTAACTTTGACACCAATGATGTGTTCGCTAATCCTTAAGCCACATAAGGCTGGTGCCACTGGTTTTGAAGCAAAAATCAACCGATTCTTGGACGCAGTAGGCCAAGCGTATACAAGGCGCCTTGAATCCTTACTTGCCAAACGCAACGTTGTAGTCATAGCCATGCTGGCTATTCTTAGCGTCAGCGCTGTGTTGTATGTGTTAGTCCCAAAAGAACTAGCGCCTGCTGAAGACCGTGGCGTATTTTTTGTTTCAGTGAATGGCCCAGAGGGCGCCGGTTTTGATTACACCGTGAAGCAAATGGAGCAGGTTCAAGCTGAATTACTAGCACTCAGTGCTAAAGGTCGATCCATTGATCGCATCAATGCTGTGGTGCCTGGCGGCTTTGGTGCCAGTGAAGAAATGCATACAGGGCGTGCCACTGTGCTTTTAAAGCCATGGGCTGAGCGCGACACAGATACTTCGGCAGTGGTGGAGGAAACTAGAAAAATTCTCGCTAAGATTCCAGGCGTACAAGCTCGCCCGCAACAGCCTTCTGGTTTGGTGCGCAGTCGCGGTCAGCCAGTGCAGTTGGTATTGCAAGGCTCCGATTTTAAACAATTGGTGGAATGGCGTGATCGCCTCATAAAGCGTATGGAAGAGAATCCAAACCTGACCGGTCCGGATTCCGATTTTAAAGAAACCCGGCCACAGTTACGTCTTGATATTAATCGCGAACGTGCTGCTGCCTTGGGAATATCAAATCAAGAAATTGGCCGAACACTGGAAAGCTTACTCGGTTCACGCCGTGTTGGAACCTTCATCGAAAATGGTGAGGAATACGATGTTATCGTGCAGGCTGAGTCCACAGATCGTCAATCAACCTCCGACTTGTTATCAATCAATGTACGTTCTGGCACAGGTGCATTGGTGCCTTTGGCTTCAGTCATCAACGTGCGTGAATTAGCCGAGCCAGGCAGTTTTAACCGCTTCAACAAACTTCGCGCCATCACTGTATCGGCGGGCTTGAAGCCAGATGCCAATTTGGGCGAAGCACTGGATTGGTTACAGAAAACTGCAAAACAAGAATTACCAAGCACCGCGCAAATCGATTTTAAAGGTGAGTCACGCGAATTCCTAAAGTCCGGTCAAGCTATTTTCTTTACTTTTGCCTTGGCTTTGCTGGTGGTATACCTCGTGCTCGCGGCGCAATTTGAAAGCCTAATACATCCTTTGGTGATTCTGTTGACTGTACCTATGGCGGTTTTTGGCGCGTTACTTGGGCTTTGGATTATGGGCGGTAGTCTCAACCTGTTCAGTCAGGTGGGTATTATTATGCTGATTGGTCTGGCAGCGAAAAACGGCATTCTGATTGTGGAGTTTGCCAACCAGCGCCGTGATGCCGGATTAAGCGTGCAGGAAGCCATCATCGAGGCATCAGCTACACGCTTGCGGCCAATTCTGATGACTTCTATCGCCACCGCTGCGGGTGCATTACCCTTGATGTTGGGTTCCGGACCAGGTTCCGGCTCGCGTCAGGCTATTGGTGTGGTGGTCGTGTTTGGCGTGCTAGCCTCGACCTTTTTGACGCTGTTCATCATACCGGTGATGTACCGTTGGTTGGCACCGTATACGCAGTCGCCAGAGCAGCGAGGCAGAGAACTTGAGGCTGAAAGCGCTCAAGTGCCTGATGCCGAAGCTGTCGCTTAAAATTAAGCGGCTGCTGTTTGTTTAAGCAAATCTTCGCGGTACAGCAACACCGCATCTAAGGCAGCTTTAATATCAGCACAAAGATCTTCGGCATCTTCAATGCCTACTGAAATTCGTACTAAGCCATGGGTAATGCCTGCTGTTTTCAAAGCCTCAGCGTCCAATGAGGCGTGCGTCATGGTAGCGGGGTGCGCCACTAAACTTTCAACACCGCCCAATGATTCAGCCAACGAAAAATAGTTCAATTGCTGTAAAAATGTTTTTACTTCGTCCGTATCGCTCAGCTCAAAACTAATCATGGCGCCAAAATCACTTTGCTGGGTTAAGGCGATAGCATGGCCGGGATGATCTTTTAGGCCTGGGTAGTATATTTTTTGAACGGCTTGATGGGCATTTAATACATTCACAATCGATTTTGTATTGGCTAAATGTACCGCAAGACGCGCTTTCAACGTGCGTAAACCGCGCAGTGTCAGATAAGAATCAAAAGGTGATGCGGTTAAGCCTAAACAGTTGGCCCAGTATTTTAAATATTCAAAATGCTCTTGTGATTTAGCAATCACTGCGCCACCAACTACATCGCTATGCCCATTAATGTATTTGGTGGTGGAGTGAATAACAATATCGGCGCCTAAGTTTAAGGGTTGCTGTAATGCCGGCGATAAAAAAGTATTATCAACCACTACCACCGTTCCAACTTGGTGCGCGGCAGCAGTAATTTTTACGATATCGGTGATGCGAAGCAGTGGGTTGCTTGGCGTTTCAATCCAAACTAATTTTGGTTTACGGGAAAGTATTTTCTCGATGAAATCCTCATTGAGTTGATTATGGAATTCGGCATTAATCACTTCGCGCAATTTGAGTTGATTCAGTAATCGGTAAGTGCCGCCATAGCAATCGTGCGGTGCAAAAATCAATTCATCCGGTTTGCACAGTTGCAATACTAAGGTTACGGCAGCCATGCCAGTGGCGGTTACTACCGCGCCATAACCGTTTTCTAAATCAGCAAGTGCTTCGCCAAGTAAGTCGCGCGTTGGGTTGCCAGAACGGGTGTAATCGTATTTGCCGGGCTTACCGAATTCTTCAAAGGCATAATTCGAGCTCAGATAAATTGGCGGAATCACGGCGTTATGTTGTGTGTCAGATTCAATGCCGGCACGGACGACTTTAGTGGATTGTTTTGGGTTGGTCATAAATATTCCTTAAGCAGCTAATGAGGAGATGCCAGCGCGGCGTGATAATGATTCAGCGGCGGCGACTACATCGGTAAACACACCCGCACTGGTTACACCAATGCCAGCGCCTGGGCCAGTGATGGTGAGCGGGGTGTCGTTATAAATTTCAGATTGATAAATTAAGGCATTCTCTGTGCCGCGCAATCGATAAAAGGCGGACTGTGCATCGACTTCTTTTAAATTGACAGTGACGGTTTGATCAATATAACTGGCAACATAACATAAGCGTTTTCCTGCCTGTTGCGCCAAACGTACACGTTCCTGCCAGAGCCGATCAACATCAATAGGCAATGCGCCATTAATATCGCCGGTTTGTAATGGTGTGAGTTTGATTTGTGTGCGTTCAACGTCAATACCACAGGTTCGTAACAGAATTAAAATTTTGCGAGCAACATCTTCACCCGATAAATCTTGTAAAGGGTCGGGCTCGGCATAGCCTTGCGCGACAGCCTCTGCAAGGGCTTGGCTGAACGGGATGTGTTGCTGGATGCGATCTAAAACAAAGGCAATGGTGCCAGATAGAACCGCTTCAATGCGTTTGGGTTTGTCACCGGCGCGGCGTAAATCCAGCAAGGGTTTAATAACAGGCAGTGCAGCAGCAACGGTGGTTTCGTATAAGTATGGCGTGAGTTGTTTATTTGCTAATTGCTTCAAGTTGGCGAAGCGTTCAATACCGGCAGAATTGGCTAGTTTGTTGGGGGTGACAATGGCAATGCCTTTAGCAAGAAAGCGTTCATACAATGCCGCGATATCAGGGCTAGCAGAGGCATCCACCACAATGAGTTTGTCAAAACATTGTCCGCTGAGTTCTTTTAATAACTGCTCAGCGGATTGGTTTTGCGTCGGCTGTTCGGCTAAACGTTGCAGCAGGTTTTCCACATCCGTTTCGCGACGCTTGCACCAGAGAATATTTTTACTATTACAAATCGCCACGATACGTAGCTGCGTGCCATTTTCGGCATACAGATTTTTAGACTCTGAAAGCAATAGCTGCAATGTTTTGCGACCCACTTTGCCACTGGCGCCAATTATGGCAACAGCAGTTTCTTGGTGCAACGGATGCAGGGCGCTATGCGCTAAGCGAGTAAAGCGCTCGAGCTCATGGCGGGCTATGGAAAAGGCTAAGCTCTTCTGTTTGCTAAAATGTGTGTGTTGCAAGACGGTTATTTCGGCTTTTTCTGCTAATTGTAATAAGGTCTTTAGGCAGACTTTAGCATCCAAGTGCTCCGCCAAAAATACGGAAATCAAACTGGCTTGCGGTGCATTATTTTGCCACCGTTTTAAATGCGTGGGTAATGCTGGCGTTTTGCTGAGTTGCGGATTTGCCACCGGTGACCATGTGGCAATAAAGCTTTGCACGCGCTGCGCGATGTCCGAACAAATCCATGTGCTGCCATCTTCATGCAGATCGCTTAAAGTCAAGCTAATCGTGGTGCCAATCAGTGGCACAACGGTTCGTGGATGCAATACGCCTGAACCAGATTTTGCCAGTTGCAGGGCGTCGGAAAATGACAGCTTGCCAATGGTATTGGCGCCCGGCACGTAATCGGGATCAGCACTGAGAATGCCAGCAGTATCACCGAATAATTCGACACTTTCACTGCCGGTGAATTTGGCCACAATGGCTGCGCTGTAATCAGAAGCATTACGACCCAATAAAGTGGTTTGACCCTTTTGATTGCTGGCGCTGAAGCCGGTGATTACGGTTATTTTCAAGCGTGGGTAATCTTTATTTAAATCAGTAAAACACTGCGCTGTGGCGAAATTATTCACACGGCTATTTAAGTATGAGCCGGTGGTTTTGATTAAGCCCTCGGAACAAAGCCAATTACAATTTTTACCGGCTTGCTGAATCGCTTGCGAAATTAAAGCGGCCGATAACTTCTCGCCAAGCGATAAAATGCTAGCAATATCTGCATCCGTTTGTTTGCGATTAACAAGGCGTTTCTGGCATGCGTCAATATAGACGGCAACCTCTTGTTGCCAGGCAAGAGCTTTACTTGCGCTCAATATTTTATTGGCCAGTAGTTGATGTTCGGCAATGAGTTCTAAAAGTTGTGTATTGGCTTGCTGAGCTGAAGTTTTAGCACTATTGCAAATGCCAATGAGTTTTTCTGTGCTGCCTTTCAATGCAGAAACGACCACATAGCAGTCATTGTTCAATGCTTTTTTTAAAATAATTTGACAGACCCGATTTATATTTTCGGGGCTGTTCAATGCGCTGCCACCGAACTTTAAAGTAAGTTTACTCATGATTTTCTCTACCTTGATTTTTCAAAAAGCGGTTCAATACAACGCTCATGGATTTCGTTTCAATCAAAAATCCATCGTGGCCGTATCGCGTACGAATTAATTCGTGCTGCGCATTCGGAATATGCTCGGCCAGCTGCGCTTGCTCTGAGTAAGTGTAGAGTTGGTCATGTTCAAGGCTGATCACTAGGGTGGGTTGTTGAATGGTTTGCAGCACACGTTCTGCGCTGTCGCGAGCACGGCTTATGTCGTGGCTATTCATGCATTCGCTGAGTCGAATATAACTGTTGGCGTCAAAACGATCGGTAAATTTTATGCCTTGATGCTGTAAATAATCCTGAATGGCAAAGGCTTGTTCGCAGCCTTCTTGTCGGTTAAATCGTTGCGTAAATTCAAGATTGCTACGGTAGGTAATAAACGCCAATTGTCGCGCCAAAGCAAGCCCTTGCTCAGGCTGCTGATTGGGTGGGTAATAACCTTGTAGGAAGTTCGGGTCTAGGCGAATAGCGGCCCGTTGGCAGCTACTATTGGCGATGGCTTGCGCAGAATGCTGAGCAGTGGTGGCAATTAACACTAACGCACCGGTTAATGCGGGTTCGAGCAAAGCCCATTCCAAGGCAATCATGCCACCCAAAGAGGGGCCAATAATCGCACGTAATTTTTGAATGCCTAATCGGCGTATCAGTGCTGCCTGTGCACGTACTTGATCGCGAATGGATAGGGCAGGGAAGTCGATTTGCCAGGCTTGTGCTTGATCTGGATTTTGACTAAGTGGACCGCTACTGCCGTAGCAACTGCCGAGTAGGTTAATGCAAATGACGAAATCAGTTTTTGGGTCAAGGGGTTTGTCAGTGCCTAATAACTCCGGCCACCAGGCCTCTATATCGGCCGAGCCAGAAAGGGCATGAACCACTAAGATGGCGTTATCGCGTCTTGAATTAAGCGTGCCCCACGTTTTATAAGCCAAACGATACGGCAATTCAAAACCATTTGATTCTAACTTTAAGCGCGTTGGGCTTGCCCAATACTGTGTGTCAGGGCAAAGGTTTACCCGTGATTCAGTATTTTCAAGTTTTAAATCAATCACATGCATATTAAGCCGTATAGACGTCTAAACGTTTGTATGTCCATACTACAGACATCCAGACGTCTATGCAACAGTTTTGATACAATACCCAGCACAAATGGCAAATGCCTAATAATAGTGGTCTTTGAAGCAGAGGTTCGCGATGAGTCAAGAAGAGTTTATTCCCCCTTATATCGTGCGCGGCAATAAACGCGAGCAGGTTAAAAAAATCACTGTCTCTATTCCGGTGCATGTTTTGGAGTTACTCACCAACGAACGCACACGCCGGCAAATTAAGAATTTACGGCACGCAACCAATTCAGAATTATTGTGTGAGGCATTTCTGCATGCTTATACCGGTCAGCCTTTGCCTACCGATGATGAGCTCGTTAAAACCCAAGAATAATTGCAAGTACAAGGAAATACGCCATGACGGATTCAGACGATAAAAACAGCCTCTACCGCGGACCAAGCCCAAAGCGTCCTGATTCTCGTGGTCCGAAACCACCGCGCAGAGACAGTGATTCAGCGGCTCGACCAAGTTATGGTCATCGTCAAGAGCAAGAGCGAGGCCCTAGACCACCTCCTCGTCATGAACAGCGGCCTGCGCGTTCTGCACATTATGAGCACAATGAAGAAAGTCCTGTGCGCCGGAATGATGCACGTCGCATGCAACCCACACGATCCTTCGAGCGCGGTGATGTCAGCGCGCCTCGGCCGCGCGTTGAGCGCGAAGAATATCGTGTATCTCGCCCCAGAAGTGAGAGTCAAGACTACGCGCCGCGTCACGATTTCGCAGCGGCTGATGCTGAACAACGTCCAGTTAAAATTAAAGAGTTCCGTATTTATGGCCTAAATGCCTGTATCGCAGCATTCCAAAAACGCCCAGACAGCATTCGTAAATTATGGTTACTGGAATCGCGCATTCCTAAGCTCACAGAGTTGCTGGCGTTTTGTGTGAAAAATAAAATTGGCTATAACGTGGTTGAAAATGAAGATTTAGAAAAGCTCACTTCAAGCGCGCACCACGAAGGTGTTTGTTTGTCGGTATTGCCACAAGCTGAGCTGCCATTGTCAACTTGGTTGATGTCTGTTCCAACTGGCAATTGCATGCTGATTTGGCTGGATGGCGTTGGTAATCCGCATAATTTGGGCGCTATCATGCGCTCGGCGGCGCATTTCGGGGTGCAGGCCATTTTGTTGCCGAAGCTTTCAAATTTGGGCAACTCAGGCGCTGCTGCACGCGTGGCCGAAGGTGCTGCGGAGTACGTGCCATTAGTCCGTTTGGGCCGTAATGAAAATTCGATTGCGCAATTGCAGGCGGCCGGTTTTGAGTTGATAACCACTGTAGTGCGCAGTGGTACTAATTTGTTTAAAACAGCATTGCCTAAGCGTTGTGTATTGGTAATGGGCGCCGAGCAAGTGGGTGTTGAGGCAGATTTATTATCGGCAAGTCAGTTGCGCGTTGAAATTCCTGGCACTGGCAATGTGGATAGTCTCAATGTCTCGGCAGCTACAGCGGTTTTATTAGCTGAATGGCAAAGACAGGTTAGTGCCAGCTAAACATAGAGTACATTCGGCTAGTCTTTACACTTTCACACGCCTTAGCATGTTCATCTGTTAGGATAATCATATAAATTGTCGGCTTTAGGTTGTGCCGAATTTTGACATTTTCTGGGGATTTGATGGGGCTTGCTCGGCTCGTAATCGTTTCACTATTAGCATACTTGTGTGTGCCAGTTGGGCATGCGAGCCTTTCAACTAAAGCCATCGATATTGACGCGCTCAGCAGCCCGCGTATGGATATGTTTGATGCCGGCGATGGCCTGCCCAATTTAACCTTAGTCTCAATAAGTGCCACGGATGACGGCCATGTTTGGGCGGGTACCATGCGTGGCTTAGCACGCTATAACGGCCTGCGTTTTGTGTCTGAAGAAATACCTGGCGCTAAGAATCCGCTCAGCATGATTGGTGCCGTGCTTGCCTTGAACAAGAATCAGGTCTGGGCGGCGCCGGCTAACGATGGCATCTTTTTGTGGAATGGCCATAAATGGCAACATTTTCGTGCCGGTCATGAATTCCCGGGTTTTGATGTTCGTCGCTTAAGAGCGTTCAATACACGCAAGGGTGTGCGGGTCTTTGCTACCACCAATGAAGGACTCGTTGCCGTTTGGGACGGCAAGCAGTGGTCAGAACTGGCCTTAAATTACAGTTTGCGTGGCTATGAGATATTTGATGTTTTATTGATAGAAGGACAAACCGAGCAGCAGGATGCGTATTGGATAGCCACCTACAATTCTGGCTTATTGCGTTGCCAAATGAGCATGCCATGCAGTCAAGTAAAAGTGCCTGGTGCAGAACGCTTTTTTGAAATTAGCAGTCTGCGCAGTATGCGAGAAGCCGATGGCAGTACCAGTATTTGGGCTGGCAGTTATGGCGGTGGCGTGGCACGTTTAAAGAACAGCAGCTGGCAGCGCTTTACTACCGACAATAGTCTAATAAACGGCAACTATGTTCATGATCTTGCAGTGCTTAATCCAGAAGTTGGTGAGTCTGAATTATGGGCGGCAACGCGCAATGGGCTATCGCGTTTTAAAGACAATCAATGGCAAGTTTACAATCATAATCAAATGACCAGTAGTCGTGTGCGTGGCTTGTCGGTTAGTCAGAATAGCCAAGGGCATTCACAATTGTGGGCAGCCACCGATAACGGTGCCGCGCGCTTGCATTTGGAAAGTGCTTGGCGCACGGTAAGCAGGCTCGGCGAAAACGGTAACGGTATTTGGTCAACATTATTCGAAAGTGATGCGGATGGAACGCAGCGGCTTTGGTTGGGTACTGATGGTGATGGCTTGTGGCGTTTTGAAAATGCCGCTTGGACGCAATACGGCTTGAAGCAAGGGCTGGCGGCAAATGTGGTGAGAAGCCTGATACGCAGACCAAATGGCGCATTATGGGTGGGTCTTTGGAATGGCTATATCGCCGAGCAGGAAGGCGATGTTTTTCGAACCATTGAAACGCCTTGGCCAAAAGGTGAGCGACAAGCCATCACCAGTTTTTTAAATGATGGGAAAAATGGCACATGGGTGGGGTTACGTGAACGCGGCGTGGCGCATTATGATGGCCAAAATTGGCGCTGGTTTGACTCAAAACTGACTGGCGCACCAGAGTTTGTTTTGGGCTTGAGTAAAACCGGCAGTGATGCCGATCCGGTCATTTGGGCGAGTAGTAAAACCGCTGGTTTAGGGCGTTTTTATAAGGGACAGTGGCAACGTTTTAACACCAGCAACAGCGAGCTGCCAACTGATTATCTGACAACCGTGCAGACCTATACCGATGAACTAAACCGCACCGTGCTTTGGCTTGGTAGTCAAACCCATGGCTTGCTGCGTTTAGATGTCACAAATAGTAGTCACCCGCGTCTTATTACATCGCCAGCGCTACCGAAACCGCCACATCCATTTGTGTATGGCGGCGTGCAGAACAGCAAGGGCGATGTGGTTCTGTGTACTGATTATGGTGCGGCATTCTGGAAAAAAATTGCTGTCAATCAGTATCGCGCCATTGATTACCATCGTGCTGATGGATTGCCACATGACGAATGCAATGCTGGCGCGCTTAGTTTCGATCGCTTTGATCGTGCATGGGTGGGAACCATTGGCGGTGCCGCAGTCCTAAATTCCGATATGGCACTGTTAAGTAAATCGCAGTTGCAATTAGAACGCTTACGAATTAATAATCAGGAACAAGATTTAATTAGCAATAAAGGGCCTTTTGTTGCAAGCCATGCCAACGCCAATATTGATATTGAGTTCGCACTCTTTACTGGAGAGCGCGAGTCGGAATCCCGATACCGTACGCAAATTATTGGGGTGGATGAAAGTCCAGGACCTTGGTTGCAGAGTAACCAACGCAGTTTTACGTTGCTGCCTTCTGGTCGGTATTCTTTGAAAATAGAGGCCAAGGATTTCCAAGGCAGAATTGCAAAGCCTATAGAAATTCAAATCAGTGTGCCAACGCCATGGTGGCGTTCTTGGTGGGCAATTGCATTGATGGCGCTGGTTTTGGTATTGATTCTTACACTGTATATTTATTGGCGCGAACGACAATTGCGCATGCGTGAAGGACAATTAGTTACTTTGGTTGAGCAACGTACTGGGCAATTGGAGCGCCGTGGTAAAGAGCTGAATCAAATGAATGAAGAGCTCCGTCGATTGTCGTATCGTGACACGTTAACTGATATTGCTAATCGTCGAAAACTTTTAGAATTACTTGACATCACTTGGCAAGATGCGCAACGCAAAAGTACTTGTATTGCATTTATTTTATTAGATGTTGATGACTTTAAAGCGATTAATGATAATTATGGTCATATTCGCGGTGATGAATGTTTGCAATTGATTGCAAAGCAATTGGAATCATCACTGAAAGATACGGTCAGCACATTGGGCCGCTATGGCGGTGAAGAGTTCGGTATTGTCTTGTCGGATTGCAATTTTGAGCAAGCAATGAAAATTGCTGAAAAATGCCGTATAGAAATTGAAAAACTCCAACTCCAGCATGCTTTCAGCACATTTGGCTTTGTCACGATGAGTTTAGGCGTTGCTTACATTTGTCCTAAGCCTGGCGAAACCAGTGACATGCTAATTGCTAAAGCGGATTCTGCTTTGTATCTTGCCAAGAAAAATGGCAAGAACCGTGTTGAACGAGCTAGTTAGATTGTTTTCTGAAATGAGTCACAGCCGGTGTGTATTTTAAAATACCAAAATCAAGGCAAGGCCAATAGCGGCAGGAATGGCTTGAATAAATAAAATTTTTCGATTGGCCGTTGCTGCGCCATAAATGCCTGCGATCAAAACACAACTTAGAAAAAATACTTTAACGGATTGGCCCTCAGTGCCAAGCCACAAGCCCCAAATTAGTCCAGCCGCTAAGAATCCATTGTAGAGGCCTTGGTTTGCCGCTAAGACTTTAGATGCACTAGCGGCTTGTTGAGTTTGGCCGAATGCCCGCAAACCATATGGTTTATCCCAAAGGAACATTTCTAAAACCATGATGTAAATATGGATGAGCGCAACAAGGCCGATGACAAAATTTGCAAGCATGGACATAATGATTCTCCTGGATTATTAGCAGTAAATTCCGGCGTCACGCATTTATTGAATAGTAACGGAAAATTGTGCTTATCTATTATTTGTCGGTGTGATGTGCGGAAATTTTCCATCACCATAAGAACGAATCACTTCTGAAATGACAATATGGTAGCCCTGATACCAGCGTGCATAATTGCGTTTGGCTTCAAGGTGACTAGGGTGCATTGAAAATTCTTTCAAGGCAGCCAAATCCGACCAATAGTAAGT
>JAGNUI010000122.1 GCA_017987065.1 Arenimonas sp. | reverse complement strand
AGCTTTGGTTTGTTTGTTGAATTGAATGAATCGAAAGTCAATGGCTTGGTGCACGTTACCCAATTGCCACACGATTTTTATCACTTTGATCCGGTTCGTAAAACCTTAAGCGGTGAACGTAAGAAACTGAGTTTCCGTTTAGGTGATCCTTTGCGTGTGCTGGTATTGCGCGCTAGCGTTGAAGACAAGCGCATCGATTTCAAACCCATATTGCCCGAGCTTGAACCTAAGAAAAAGCTTGCAGCGAAAGAAAGAGATAGAAAATCATGAGTAAAACAGACCAGTGGATTGTGGGCATTAATGCGGTTTCATCGGCCTTAGAGCACGATATTGAACACGTCCGTGAAGTATTAATTGAAGCCGGCAATAAAAACGCACGCATCACCGAAATTGAAGAACAGGCGCGACGTAAAGAGCTCTCTGTTCGGCGTGTGAATAATCAAGCCTTAGAAGGTATTGCCGGTGGCATGCGCCATCAGGGAGTGATTGCGCGTTACGAAGCGGCCAAGCAAAGAGACGAATCGGAGTTGCCAGGCTTAATCGAAAGTGCTGAAGGCAAAGTATTGTTGTTGATTCTGGATGGTATTCAAGATCCGCATAATTTAGGCGCTTGCTTGCGTTCAGCTGCTGCGGCTAATGTTACCGCGGTCATTATTCCCAAAGATAAGGCCGCGCCCATTAATGCCACCGTGCGTAAAACATCGGCCGGTGCTGCGGATCGGATTCCAGTGATATCAGTGACTAATCTCGCTCGCACCTTACGTGCCATTAAAGATGCCGGTGTTTGGGTTTATGGGTTGGATGGCGAAGCAAAAACCGCCTTATATCAAACCGATTTTACCGGCAATGTAGCTATTGTGATGGGCAGCGAAGGCGAGGGTATGCGCCGCCTAACCCGCGAACATTGCGATGGTTTAATGATGATTCCAATGCCCGGTGAAATGGAAAGCTTGAATGTTTCGGTTGCCACTGGTGTGGCTTTGTTTGAAGTGGTTCGTCAAAGAATGGGGAAATGAAGATGTTCGGAATCGATATCCAGTGGTTTGATGTAGTTGGATTGTTTGGCGTCGTGTTAACCGTATTGGCGTATTTAGCCTTGCAGGCGCGCCGGATGAAGGGTGATGGTTATATTTTTCCATTACTTAATTTACTAGGTGCCGCAGCGATTTTGTGCCCTTTGATTTGGGGTGAATTTAATTTAGCCCCATTTGTGATTGAAACAGCTTGGGTCTTTATCAGTATTTATGGCATTTATAAAGCGGCTACGCATAAGTCGGTCGTTCCGTTGCCATAATTTAACGATTAGTAACTAAGTACGTTTCGCCCAATCGTTCATAACCTTACAAAACAACTGCGCGGTGCGTTCGGTGTCGTAAACGGCTGAATGCGCATCGCTGTTGTTCCAATCTAAACCGGCTGCCAACACGGCTTTGCTCAGTACTGTTTGGCCATAGGCCATCGCTGCCAAAGTAACGGTATCGAGTGTGCTGAACGGATGGAACGGATTGCGTTTATGAGCAACGCGCGCAACCGCTGCATTGATAAAACTCAAATCAAATGAGGCGTTATGGCCCACTAGAATTGCTCGCGTGCAGTTGTTGCGTTTAGCAGCTTGACGGACTGGCAAAAAGATATGATCCAGTGCCGCACGCTCTTCTTTGGCATCACGAAACGGGTGCGTCACATCAATCCCGGTAATTTCCAGTGATTTTGGATCGAGTTCAGAGCCTTCAAACGGAACCACATGCGTGCTAAAAATTTCACCAACCACTAACTCGCCATGTTCGTTGAATTCAATCGGTGCCGCGGCAATTTCAAGTAGCGCATGACGGTTGCAATCGAAGCCGCCGGTTTCAACATCCACAACCACAGGAAGGAAGCCTCGGAATCGATCATTGAGGGGGAATTTCGGTGATGAATTGGACATCCGTCCATCATACCGTATCGCTTGGGCAGACACATGGGTCTGCCCACCGCCAGGAAAATTATTCGCTGGTTTTGTCGCCTTTTTTACGGACGCCTTCGGGCATGTCGCCATGCACTACGAACCATGTATTTTCGGCAATATTAGTGGCATGATCACCGATGCGCTCGATGTTTTTGGCCATGAACATCAAGTGTGTGCAAGAGCCAATCGTGCGCGGATCTTCAATCATGTAAGTGACCAATTCCCGGAAGTAGCTGGTGTATTGGGCGTCTAGTTCAGCATCAGCATCGCGAACTTTTTTGGCCAAATCAGCGTCACTATCGGCGTAGGCTTGCAGGGCGTCACTGAGCAATTGGTTCGCCGTTTTAGCCAGCCGAGTGATTCGTGCCGTCGCTTCCAGTGGCGGATTGTTGTTGAGTACCATTGAGCGTTTAGCGACATTCGAGGCGTAGTCGCCGATGCGTTCAATGTCTGCTGAGATGCGAAGTGTTGCGTACACTTCCCGCAAATCGCGAGCCATCGGTTGACGCAAAGCCAAAAGCTTTAGCACATCCATGCTAATTTCACTTTCGATGGCATCAATGGCTTCATCGTTAGCCACCACGCGCGCGGCAGCATTGCTATCACGACGATTTAAGACATCAACTGCCGCATTGAGTTGGCCGATGGCGAGATCGCCCATGCGCTTGATTTCGTCATACAAGCGGTCCAGTTCTTCGTCGAAGCTTTTATTGATATGATCTTGGGATTTCATGTGTGCTCCTTAGCCAAAACGACCGGTGATGTAATCTTCGGTTTGTTTTTTGGTGGGTTTGGTGAATATGGTTTCGGTAACGCCGTGTTCTATCAACTCACCCAAGTACATGAATGCGGTGAAATCCGAAACACGGGCGGCTTGTTGCATATTGTGGGTCACAATGAGAATAGTGAATTGCTGTTTGAGTTCTGTAATGAGTTGTTCAATTTTGCTGGTGGCAATTGGATCTAGTGCTGAGGTTGGTTCGTCGAATAGCAGCACTTTTGGTTTGAGTGCCACAGCCCTAGCTATGCAAAGCCTTTGTTGCTGACCACCGGATAATCCGAGTGCACTTTGATTCAATTTGTCTTTGACCTCGTCCCACAAAGCACCTTCTCGTAGTGCTTGTTCAACACGAACATCCATATCACTTTTGGATAGTTTTTCGTAGTGACTGATTCCGTAGGACACGTTGTTGTAAATTGACATCGGAAACGGAACTGGCTTTTGGAATACCATGCCAATTTTGCTGCGTAATTTGTTCAATGGATATGTCGGATCAATGACATTTTCACCATCAAGCAACACGGTGCCGGTAGCACGCTGCTTTGGGTACAGGCTGTAAATGCGATTAAAGATGCGGAGTAGGGTTGATTTTCCGCAGCCGGATGGCCCAATCAATGCAGTAACTCTATTTTCAGGCACATCCAGATTCAGTTCTTTGATGGCCTTGAAATCACCGTAGTAAAAAGCCAAATCTCTGGCAGATAATTTCGCAGGCGACTTAGCGTCGGTAGCGGTTTTATGCGGGATGTCGAGATGTGTAGTGGTCATAGTTTTTTCCGTGCGAGAACAATGCGGGCGAAAATGGAAATCATTAATACAAATAGTGTCACAATTAATGCGCCGGCCCAAGCCAGTTGGTTCCAATATTCAAAGGGGCTCATGGCGAATTGAAAGATCACCGCCGGCATGCTGGCCATCGGCTCTGTCAAATCGGTGCTCCAATATTGATTATTAAGCGCTGTGAAAAGCAAAGGTGCGGTTTCACCGCTGATGCGCGCTAATGCCAACAAGATACCGGTTAAGATACCGGGCAGAGCAGCGCGATAAAGGATTTGTGTGTTCACTTTCCATTGTGGTATGCCAAGCGACAATGCTGCTTCACGCATTTGACTGGGCACCAGACGAATCATCTCGTCGGTAGTGCGCACCACAACTGGTAACACAATAAAACCTAGTGCAATGGCGCCAGCCCATCCCGAGAAGCCACCTGTAGTGCTAACCACCATGGTGTAAACAAACAAGCCGAGAACGATTGATGGAGCCGATAATAGGATGTCGTTAACGAAGCGTATGCTTTCGCCAATCCAGCTGTGATTAACGTATTCAGCCAAGTAAGTGCCGGCTGCGATGCCTATTGGCGCTGCCATCAGAACGGCGAGTAGGCACATCATTAAACTGCCAACCAGCGCATTCAGCAAACCGCCCGTTTCTTCACCAGGAGGTGGTGTCATTTGGGTGAATAGATGCATGCCAAAGGCGTTAAATCCTTTGCTGAAAGTGACCCAAAGTATCCAAGTCAAGAAGAAAAGGCCGAATAACGTGGCGATCCATGCCAAGGTTTTGACTAAGTAATCTTGTGCTTTACGCTTGTAATAAATTGACTGTTCGTTCATATCAGTTGCCCTCACGTTTGTTGAGGCTGCGCAACATTAACTTAGCGATGCTCAGCACGATGAAGGTGACCACGAAAAGTAAAAAGCCTAACGCGATTAGAGATGAAAGGTAAATCGGTGAATCCGCTTCGGAGAATTCATT
>JAGNUI010000121.1 GCA_017987065.1 Arenimonas sp. | reverse complement strand
TTTTCACCGCAAGAAATGGACTCGCTTGGCAAATAACCGGCCACGAAAACGGAGCGCCGTGCGCCTGGGCAATGTTCATCCGTGGTGGCGAATTTCGCGGCATCAAGATAAGCCCACTCCAAGCCATCGCCACTAATGGCTAACCGTTTTGAAGGCAGACGCTTGAATACCTGTGACCACACCCGCATCGCACCGGTTGCGCCATACAAACCAGTTGATTCATTTTTGTCATTGCCGACCCATATTACGGCCAGATGATCGCCGGTATACCCTGCATACCAACTGTCTCGCGAGTCGTTACTGGTGCCGGTTTTGCCTGCTGATTGCAAACTGCCCAGACCATCGGATAAAAGTGCCCGCGCGGTACCCGAGGTGACCGTTTGCTGCAGCGCAACGGATACCAAACGAGCGGCAATGGCATCACCTTTCTGCGCCACAGACGGTTTCACCGTATAACTATTTAACGTTTTTCCTTGCGCATCCAGCACTGCCGACACGGCATGCAGTGGTTGCACACGACCACCTGAGGCTAAAAATTGATACATCTGGGTCATGGTATAAACCGATAAATCGACCGCACCTAGCAACAAGGACGGATTAGCTTTGACTTTTTCACCGCTTAAGGCAAAGACCAAATCGACCAAGCGCTCAACCCCGATTTTCATGCCTAATCGAACAGTGGCCTGATTGTATGAGCGCGCTAACGCCGAAGAAAGCGTGACGGTGCCATGACTACGATTGTCGGAATTTTTAGGTTGCCAAGCTTTTCCATCTTCGGTGTTGACAGTGATTTCCTCGTCACTCAACCAGCTCGATAAAGACCACTCATTTGGCCTGGCGAGTGCCAACATAAACACAAACGGCTTAATAATAGAACCAACCGGGCGCTTGGCATCCAATGCCCGATTGAAGCCCGGGGCACTGGCATCGCGATTGCCTACCGTGGCCAGAATATTGCCATTTTTTGAGTCGGTAATCATGGCGCCGGCTTGCAATTCTGGGCCTTGCTTACGTTGCACGCTATCTAAGGTTTTGGAAACTGCAGATTCCAGATAACTTTGCGCCGATGGCGACAAGGTGGTTAATACCGTTAAGCCCTGACCGCTTAAATCGTCATTATCATAATCTTTGGCCAATTGACGACGCACCACATCAAGAAAAGCGGGCGCTCGATTACGAACTAAAATTGGTTTTTCAACCACACCTAACGGCGCTTTGTTGGCCGCTGCCGTTTCTTCGGCGGTTAACAGCCCCGCTTCAAGAAACTCATTGAGTACCACAGAACGACGAATGAGTGCGCGCTCCGGATGCTTACGCGGATCCCAGTAATAAGGGCCTTGCACCAAGCCAATTAATAAAGCAATCTCATGGCTTTTCAAACTATTGACTTCACGGCCAAACCAAAAATCAGCACCGGCTGAAATACCGTGAATCGATTGATCGCCAACTTGGCCTAAATATACTTGGTTTAAATACGCTTCCAGAATTTTTTTCTTACTAAATCGCGCTTCAATAATCAAAGAAAACAAGGCTTCGTTGACCTTTCGTGAAATGGTCTTGGTGTTGGTTAGAAATAAACTACGCACCAATTGTTGGGTTAAGGTTGAAGCACCCTGTTCAAAGCCAACTTCACGAATATTGACATAAATGGCACGCGCAACGCCCATGGGATCAATGCCAATATGATTCTGGAAATTACGATCTTCAACCGCTTGCAAACCAGCCACTAAAAGTTCGGGCACTTGTTCAATTTTAACGAGGCGCCGTTCTTCGGTATTGTTGCCATATAAGGTGGCAATTCTGACCGGATCGATGCTGGCAGATTTTAGTGATTTGCGATTAACGGCATTGCGCACACTCAATACTTGGCTCTGGCCAATACTCACTTCCAGTAATTGCGAAGCCACTTTGCCATTCAAACCAAAATAATCGCGGGTACCAATCTTGAAGCGCCCACCGCGACGACTATACGTGCCCGGCGTTTTACCCTGCCCGTCGTTTTGATAGCCGCCGGTTTTCAGCTCAAGCTCCAACGTGGACGCATCCAAAGCCAAACCCGGCTTAAGTTCAAGAGCGCGTGCATAAACCTTGGTTGGCACTTGCCAATTTAATTGCGCAAATTGTTCACGAACCTGTTTATCGAGATACCAAATATAAGGGACACCAATGCCGATAGTTAAACCAACCACTAAAAGGGCTAATCGCCATAAGCCACGCTTTAACAAGGAAGGTTTTACATCAGTTTCGTTTTTCGGATTATTCACAAATTTCCAACATCAGTGGTTGCGCTATTTTATCAGCAGAACAGTGCTTCAAGGCATTAACCTAAGCGTCTGACCTCTATGACACCAGGAACTGCGTTTAGTTTACTTAATACCGTGCTGAGCTGACCAAAATCCGACACGTTTAAGTTCATTTTCAATTCAGCCATTGGCTCGTTGTGCGATTGCATATTGACGCTAGCAATATTGATATTGGCTTGCGCGATGAGGTTGGTGATGTCTTTGAGCAACCATTTTCGGTCATAGGCTCTGATGAGTATGGACACTTCATATTTTCCGTCATCTTTATGCCCCCAATTCACCGGTAAGGCGCGCTCAGGTGCGTTACTCAGCAAATACGTCACGCTCGGACAATTGGCCCGGTGAATACTCACTCCTTTACCCTTGGTTAAATAGCCAATAATGGCATCGCCGGGCACCGCTTGGCAGCAACGCGCCAATTGCGTCAATAAGTTGCCAACCCCTTCCACGGTTAAATCGCCTTTGGCAGGTGTTTTTTTACTGGTAGTCACTTTCTTAACCGGCAGTTTTTCAACAGCCGGTTGCAGATGCTCGTGCAAAGCCCGCGAAACTTGGCTCGGGCTCACGTCACCCAAAGCCAATGCAATATAAAGCTCATCTTTATCAGCGAGTTTCAGTTTGTCCAAAGCCGGTTTAAGATCAGCCTGCATCAAAGCCACGCGGCGCAATTCTTTTTCCAGCAAATCACGACCATCTTCTAAATTGCGCTGTCGATCCAAACGCGAGAAATAGGCCCGCACTTTATCGCGAGCCCGTGAGCTGGCTAAATACGCATTGGATAACAACAACCAATCGCGCTTGGGTACGCCGGTTTTTCCGGTCATGATTTCAATACGATCACCGGAATGCGGCTGGTATTCCAAAGGTACAATTCGGCCATTAACTTTAGCGCCACGACAGCGATGACCCACGTCGGTATGCACGTGGTAGGCGAAATCTAAGACCGTGCCGCCCTGTGGCAAATCGACCACTTCACCGCGTGGCGTTAACACGTAGATGCGATCTTCCACCAACTCGGTACCAATCCCCGCCATCAGCGTTTGTTCATCAGAACCTTTGCTGTTTTCCAGTAATTGCCGCATTTGGGCAATTTTCTTTTCAAACTCACCTTGCGCTTTACCGCCTTCTTTATAGCGCCAATGTGCGGCTACACCCATTTCCGCATGCTCGTGCATTTTCCAAGTTCGAATCTGCACTTCCAAGCCGAGCCCATCAGGGCCACTAATTGCGGTATGCAAGCTTTGGTAATTATTGCTTTTGGGCTGTGCGATGTAATCGTCAAACTCACCAGGAATTGGCACCCATAATTGATGCACAAGGCCCAACACGCTATAGCAAGCCGCCACATCATCAACCAACACGCGCACGGCGCGAATGTCGTATAACTCATCGAAGCCAACCGATTTACGCTGCATTTTTTTCCAAATGCTGTAGATGTGTTTGGGTCGGCCAGCCACATCGGCATGAATACCGGCCTGTTGCACCGATTCTTGGATTTGCTTGATGACTTTTTCGATATAGCGCTCACGCAATCCGCGTTTCTCTTGCAGTTGCTTGGCGATGGTTTGATATTGAAGTGGATGCATGGCACGAAACGCCAAGTCTTCGAGTTCCCATTTCAATTGCCAGATACCAAGTCGGTTTGCTAATGGCGCATGAATATCAAAGGTTAGATGTGCCAGCGCCAGACGCTCTGTTTCAGGCCAGGTGAGTGCTTGCCGCATTTGCACTAATTGCCAAGCCAGCAAAATAATCAACACCCGCAAATCTAAAATGATGGCTAACAGGAGCCGGCGCAAACCTTCCGCGCTACCGTTTTTGCCATGCTGTTGATAGATTAACCATACTTTTTGGGAAGCCTTCAAACCTTCCAGCAAACGTAATGGCTCTGCCTTTAGTTTGAATTCGTCCGATAGCATGTCTGGGCAAATATAAGCAGCGGCCGCCAACAACATATCGGGGTCTGCTGAAAGCTTATGCAGTTCTTGCCACAGTTTTAATGTGTCCGCCAACTGTTTTGCATTCATCACTAAACGCGCACGCTCAGCCATAGCGACATAATCTGGCTGAGCTAGCCAGTTCAAAGGCGGCTCGGTGGTCTCTATGGCGTTGTTAGTGTTTGGCACAGCAATTCATTCATTTATAAAGTTTGCCCGTTACCAGTATGACAAATTATTTAGCCCGACGAAGCACTTTGCGCTCATAATG
>JAGNUI010000120.1 GCA_017987065.1 Arenimonas sp. | reverse complement strand
GGCACAATAAATCAGGCTCCGCTTTGAATCTAAATCTTAACTGGAAATCGATATGCTAAAACATCATGTAATATTGAGCATTGTGTTTTAGTAGGTTTTGACTAGTGTTTGGAACCCGTTGGCTTTGGTTTGTATTTATCCTCATTTTGTTTGGTGCGTGGCAGAGCTGGCAATCCAGAGTTGTCAGTGTGCCGGAAGGTTATATTGCAGCGCCTAAAGATCCCATTCAAACTAACGCTGAAAAAAACAAAGTCTTTCAGCAGGGCATGTTTGAGTTGCATGTCCTAGCGAATTTCGATATCGAAGCGCGCGTGCTCAGCACAGAGTCTTACCACGTTGGCCGTGATGCAGAATTAGCGCCACTTGATATGGCATTAGGTTGGGGTGCGATGTCAAATTCATCGGTGTTATCGGGCATATCAATCAGCCAAGGCAATCGTTTTTACTATTACCAATGGCAAAACACACCCCCTATTCCACCTGATGAAATAGCAAAGCATAGCGCCAATATGCACCTTATACCAACCAACTCCGCGATTGAAAAAAAGCTTAATGCTGTTCGTGTTGGTCAAGTCGTGCGAATTACTGGTCAATTGGTTGAAGCAAGAACCACGGACGGCTGGCACTGGCGCTCTTCAATCACTCGCGACGATACTGGCGCAGGCGCGTGCGAGCTGATCAGAGTTGAATCCATCAGTATTCGTTAAGTCGTTTTGTCTGCACAACGCACTATTTCACACTAATCATTTTCTAGACTAGGCAATTACTATTCACCAACCGCTATATCGTTACTGTCATCAGCCGCCCAGCCACTCCAGCTTGGCGCAAATAAACGGTAGTTATCTATACCAACATGGCTAAGCGCCAGCGCATTATGACAAGCAGTAACGCCAGAGCCGCAACTGAGCACAATGTTTTGTTTGCCCTCAATGAATGGCAGAAATTCGGCGCGTAATTGCTCTGAAGATTTAAATAGCCCATCGGCCATATTTAAAGAAAATGGCCGATTAACGGCGCCAGGAATATGCCCAGCTTTTAAATCAAGCGGTTCAATTTCACCACGAAAGCGTTCCGGAGCGCGCGCATCAAGTAAAACTGATTCCTGCGCATTACTCAGCAGTGTTTTCAACTCATTGGCAGTAATCAACATGTTGGTATTAAATTGCACGGAATAATTCGATGCAATAACGTGTGCAATGGATTGCTCGACCGGCAATTGGGCAGCGAGCCATGCGTTCATTCCACCATCAAGCACCGATATATTTTTGTGCCCAGCTAAGCGCATCAAAAACCAAAAACGGCTGGCCGCCATAGCGCCATCCACTTGATCATAAACCACAACATGAGTCTCAGGGGTAATCCCTAAACGTGACAATAATGCGCTAAATTGTTCAGCGCTCGGCAATGGATGCCGACCTAACAATGGATTATCTTTTTCGGATGACAAGTCTTTATTGAGATCTACATATAGAGCCCCTGGAATATGCGCACTCTCATACATTTTCAAACCGGAATCAGCATTGGCAAGTGAAAAACGCGCATCAATAATTTGAATATTTTTATTGGCTGCTAATGCATCTGCAAGCTGTGTAACGGAGAGTAAATTCATGTTTGCAATTCCAATTTATGTCGTAAATTAATAAGCATTGTAGCGGTTGCGCCCCAAATGCGAAAATGCTGCCAGTGAAACTCTTTTAAATGGCGCGTTTTACCTTGAAAGATTATTTCAAAATTTTGCTCATTGGCTTGATCTAAAAACAATTGCAACGGTGCTTCAAATATTTCAGCAACCTCAACGCCATCAGCTTGCGCTTGGTAATTGGCATTGATTAAGGCCACAATCGGGTAAACGCGAAATCCGGTAATGGTTAACATCGGCTCCAAATAACCCAACACGGTTACAGATTCAGCAGCAAGCCCAATTTCTTCCTGTGCTTCACGTAAAGCGGCCTTAATTGGGTTTTGGTCAGTTTGCTCAATGCGTCCACCAGGAAAACTAATTTGCCCCGCATGATGGCGCAAATGCTCTGTGCGTTTAGTCAGTAGCACATGCAAGCCATCATCACGTTGTATTAATCCGAACAAAACCGATGCCGGGCTAAATTGAGCGGGCGCTGTGGCTAAAAATTCAGCCAAATCCAATCGATTATGCTCAGGGCAACGCAATGCTTGTTCTTGTGTGAGCAACACACCTTCAATTTGTGCAAGCATGAGTGCAGTCATATCAAAGCGCTTGTTCGCGTTCTGGTAGCACTTTTTCCATTAAATATTCACGTTGCGCGTTCGTAAAATAAAGCCAATTGCCAATTTCATGCAAATTACGAAAACAACCTTCGCATAATCCTTCGGGATTAATTGTGCAGATTCCAATACAGGGGCTTAAAACAGCTTGATTCATAGGATAAAAAACCCCGGCGAACCGGGGTTATCAAAGTCTTATTTTATAGAGATGAGCTTGATGTCCAAAAACACCGCTTGATTTGGGCCAGGGCCGCCACGCAAAGACTCAGGACCATTACCCCAGGCTTTTTCAGGTGGCAAAAGTACTTGCCAACGTGCACCGGTTGGCATCATTTGCATCACTTCTAACATGCCAGGCAAGTTAGCAACGTCACTTAATTTGCCTGTGATTGGCTTCACATCGGCGAATGTAGAAATAAACGTTCTGCCATCAGAAGCAAGCGCTCCGGAAAAATTAAATTCAACGGTACTGTTGGCTGTTGGCTTCGCGCCACCACCGGCTTCCACTACTTTGTATTGAATACCATTTGGCATTGTGACCACGCCTGGCTTAGTTTTGTTTGCGGCAATCGCTGCATCCGATTTAACTTTATTTTCGCGAGATGCTTTATCAAATTCAGCTTTAGCTTGCGCTGTCTGCTGCTTTTGGAAGGCTTCAACCGTTGCTTTCATTTTTTCTGGTGCAATAGTCGGTTGCTTTTTCGAATAACCGTCTTGCATACCACGATTGATGGTAGCCATATCTAGGCCAGGAATAGCCGCAGTAATACTATTACCAAATTGATAACCCAAGGCATAAGCTAAGGTTGCTTTATCAATGGGGCCACTGGCAGCAGGTGCCGGTGCTGGAGCAGTTTGCGCCATAGCGCCTGAAGCAAAAACAGAGGCCAGAACAACCGATAACAATTGAAACTTCATAAATTCTCCGAAATTAAAAAAAAGAGCCAACACGCTCTTCATAGTGTATAGAATACCCATTCGCAAGCCTTACGGCTAGTGATGATAATCTATAGTTCAGACTATTTCAGCAGCCGTTAAGTTCCCCACTCTAGAAAATAACTATGACAACTTCTAACTTATTGATTGAATTGAAAGACACAATCGCTTGGCTAAGCATTAACCGCCCTGAAAAGCTCAATGCGTTGAACCTCGCAACAATAATTGAGTTAAACACAGCAATCGAGCAACTTAAAAATAATACGCAAGTGCGCGTCATTGTGCTGACGGGCTCAGGCACAAAAGCCTTTGTGGCTGGCGCTGATATTGCTGAAATGGATACTTTAAGCCCGATTCAAGCGCGCGATTTTTCAAAACAAGGCCAGCAGCTTATGCTGGCTATTGAACGTTGTGGCAAGCCGGTTATTGCAATGATTAATGGCTTTGCTTTAGGCGGTGGTTTGGAGCTAGCCATGGCTTGCTCAATTCGAATTGCCAGTCGTAATGCAAAAATGGGCCAACCAGAAGTCAACCTCGGCTTAATTCCTGGATTTGGAGGCACGCAACGCTTGGTAAAATATTGCGGCAAAGCCATTGCCTTGGATTTATGTTTAAGCGGTCATTTGATTAATGCTGAGCGCGCTTTAGCCATCAATTTAATCACCCGCATTACAGAGCCGGAGTCTTTGCTTGAAGAAACAGAAAAATTAGCAACTCACCTAGCTAGCTTGGCACCATTAGCCATGCAAGGTGTCTTAGATTGCATACACTTTGGTGCGGAAGCCGCCATTGATGTTGGTTTGGATTATGAAAGTCAATTATTTGGCTTATTATTTTCTACCCAAGACAAACAAACCGGCACTAAAGCATTTCTGACTCGCCAGCCAGCCGTGTTTGAAGGCAAATAATGCCTGAGGCCTTTAGCTTAGATGCACGGCAACAAGCGCTTGAAATGCTTGACCCTATTAAGCATGCCAAAGCTAATGTGGCAAGAAATCGCTTCGAATTACGACAACTCCGCTTGCAACGTCGACAATTGGAATTAGAAAAAAAACGCTCGCTTGATCCGATCGCCAGAGCATTAGCCAAAGCGAAAGCATTAGCCAACCAGCAAGACCAGTAACGGCAAGCCCATGAAACTTGCCGATCGCATTGAATTTTTTTCACGCTTACAGGAATTGAACCCTGAGCCAAAAACAGAATTATTGTATGAAAGCACCTTCGAGCTATTGATTGCCGTTATGCTTTCGGCGCAATCTACCGATATAGGCGTTAATAAAGTAACCCGAAAATTATTTCCGCTGGCTAACACACCAGAAAAAATGGCGGCTTTAGGATTACAACCCATAAAAAAAGCAATCAGTTCATTAGGTTTATTCAA
>JAGNUI010000119.1 GCA_017987065.1 Arenimonas sp. | reverse complement strand
TGCTCAGCCGATTCACCGAAAATATCGCCTTGCCGGCCAAGGTAGGTAAATGCCGAGGTCACTAAGGATTCACGAATCGCATCCAATGGCGGATTAGTCACTTGCGCAAACAATTGCTTGAAGTAGTTGTAAAGCAATTGCGGGCGTTCGGAAAGCACCGCCAAGGGCGTATCAACACCCATTGAGCCTAATGCTTCTTCGCCATTGAGTGCCATGGGCTTGAGTAGAATTTTTAAATCTTCGAGGCTATAGCCAAACAGTTTTTGCTGTTCAAGTACATTGTCTATTACCGCAATTTTTGCAGCATCAGCAGCGGGCAGTTTTTCCAGCACAATTAATTGCTGGTCTAGCCATTCGCGGTAAGGCTGGCGTTGCACGATGTCTTGTTTAATTTCCTCATCGTCAATAATGCGCGCTTGTTCGATGTTGATCAGGAACATTTTGCCCGGTTGTAAGCGGCCTTTTTTGATGATTTTTTCAGCCGGCACATCAATCACGCCGGTTTCTGAGGCCAAGATCACTTGCTGGTCGGTGGTCAGTAACCAACGCGCTGGGCGCAGGCCGTTGCGATCAAGCAGAGCGCCGACAATATTGCCGTCTGTGAATGGCAGTAAGGCCGGGCCATCCCAAGGTTCCATCAAACAACTGTGGTATTCATAGAAGGCTTTTTTGTCATCAGCCATGTTCTGATGGCGCTCATAAGCCTCAGGCACCATCATCATCATGGCGTGCGGTAATTCGCGGCCGGTGTGGTACAGCAATTCTAAACAATTGTCGAATTGTGCTGAATCGGATCCGCCTGGAACACAGACTGGAAAGAGCTCATCCATGTGTGCATCGAAATCTTTGTGGGCAAACAGTGCTTGCCGTGCGTTCATCCAATTAACATTGCCGCGCAGGGTGTTGATTTCTCCGTTGTGGCACACCATGCGAAACGGTTGCGCTAATTTCCAAGCTGGAAAGGTATTGGTGCTATAGCGTTGGTGCACCAAAGCTAGGCATGTTTTCATGCGCGGATCGAGCAAATCTTGAAAGTAGTCGGTGAAATCTTGCGGTTGCAGTAGGCCCTTATAAATAATGGTGCGAGACGACAAGGTTGGAATATAGCAGCTGTCTTTCTCAATCAGGCCGGAATTGCGAATGGCATTTTCCGTGCGCTTGCGAATTAAATACAAGATGCGTTCAAAATCACGGCCAGCCGCGGTCTCGGCATGACGTGCAATAAACAGTTGCCAAATACTCGGCTCGCTACGCGCAGCGATTTCTCCTAAGGCGCCTCGATTGACCGGCAATTTACGCCAAGCCAAGAATGGTTGCCCGTGTTCAGCACATAGACGTTCCAGAAGCTGTTGGCAGAATTGGCGTTCTTCTGGATTAATGGGCAAGAAAAATAGACCGGTGGCGTAATCGCCCTCTGGCGGTAGTTCAAAATCCTGTTCTTGTGCAATCGCTTGGCAGAATTCATGCGGCACTTGAATGCATAATCCCGCACCATCACCGGTGCGGTTGTCGCTGGAGCTGGCACCGCGGTGTGTTAAACGCACCAAAATTTGGATGGCATCGTGAATAATAGCGTGTGATTTTGTGCCGTCCATATTGCAGATAAAGCCCACGCCGCACGCGTCTTTTTCATACTCAGGATCATACAAGGCTTGTGCTGGCGGCAAGCCTTGGGCTTTAAATGCAAATTCTTGCTCAAATTTCACCGTCGGACTCTCCTTATACTGCAGGCACAATGCACTGCTGTATCACCTTTAATGGGGTATTGTTCTACTGTCCATTAAATTGAAGTAGATATGAAATTAAATATACGCATACGCATTATTAAAATATTTAATATATGTCAGTGAAATATTAAGATAGTATAAATTTAGTCGTAAAGCTCTAAGCGTACTCTCCCGCTTATTCTTAACGCTAGTGTCAACTCCCGTAATTAAACTGTTTTACTTAAATCACGCCTAGCGTGGTTTTTTTTGACTGAAAATTACCGCGTTACTTTCGGCACACTTTATTCACATAGTGCTAGCTTACAATGTCCGATAATTGTGAGAGGTGCTTTTTAATGCGATTAAATTTTCTATTTTTATTGGCCTTGTTAAACAGCATTCAACCAGCACAAGCGCAAGCTGAACTGGCACCTATCACCAGTGTAGAAGTGAAGGGTGTGTTGCCAGGCCCGGGATTTTGGCAAGTTAGTAATGGCGCTAATAATTTATGGATTTTAGGCTCGGTGAAGCCCACGCCCAAAAGCTTGCAATGGGAAACCATTAAACTCGAACGTAAAATTGCGCAGTCGCAAGAATTGCTTGGCTCTGTTTCGGTTACTTTAGATACTGACGTTGGTTTTTTTGCCAAAATCGGATTAATTCCCTCTTTATACCGCGCCCGTAAAAACCCCGATGGAAAAACATTGAAACAGGTTCTGCCGGCCGATGTGTATGCGCGTTGGGTTGTACTTAAAGCCAAATATATTGGTAAAGACGATGATATTGAATATTGGCGTCCGATTTTTGTGGCCCAAGAGTTGTATGAGCAAGCCATTAAGAAATCTAAAATGGAAAATCAAAATATCGCTTGGCCGGTAGCAGAAAAGTTGGCGAAAAAAGCTGATTTGCTAATCACACGTCCTGAAATCAAGGTTCCACTAGCCAACCCCAAAAAATTTATTAAAGATTTTAGTGCTAAGGCATTAAATGACACGGCTTGCTTTGATAAGACGCTTTTATCCATCGAACAAGATGTGCAAAATATGTCGCGGCGAGGCATGTTGTGGTCTGAAGGCAATGTTTCGGAGTTGCAGAAAATGTCATTCGTTGATGCATCGGGAGCTTGTGTGGATGCTATTTTAGGTTCTGGCGCGCTCCAAGGCAGTGCGATGCAAGGGATTAAACAGCGAGCAATAAACACCTGGTTAGAGTCTGCTTCGCAAGCGCTAGCCAAAAATGCCAATACCGTTGCGGTGATTAATATGGCTGATTTGCTGAAAGCCGATGGATATTTGGCTCTTTTACAGGCTAAAGGCTATACCGTGGTTGCCCCTGTAGACAATCCATAGGCACTGTTGATTATCTGCGTTACTCTATAGTAATGGCTATTAAGGAGTCCACGTGTCTAGTCAGGATCAGCATTTTAGTAAGCGTCTCTTAGCACTTGACGCAAAATCAGCAGCGCAATTGCTGGATTTAGAGCATCCCAATCAAGCCGCACAACAGCTCTCTGAGTTGCCGCCTGCCAGAGCCATGTCGATTTTAATGGCCCTGCCAGAAGATGTGCGTGAGCAAGTGATGACCGCCTGTGATACGGGCTCAGCATGGCTGCGTTCCGAAGCATTTCCGCAAGGTACGGTGGGCGGGCAATTGGAAGAGCCGGTCGCCGCTTTTCGCACCGGTACATCAATTGCCATGGCCGTTGATTTGTTGCGTGATCTGATGCCAAAACGCGAATTAAATCAGGTCTATGTGGTTTCTCAAGAGAATAAATTATTAGGAATTGTGGCCTTTAAACAGCTATTGTTTGCCGATCGAAGCCAAACGCTCGATCAGATTATGCACAAGAATCCTTGCACTTTAAAGCCTGAATGGACAGTCAGTGAGGCCATTGCTAAATTTGCACCTCAACCGAAATTGACCTATCCCGTTTGTGATGACGAAGGGCTATTGTTAGGTCAAATACACACGCATCGATTGCATGAACAGCAAGCCTTTGAGCTATCCGGACAGCCGGGCTATTTGGTTGGCGTAGATCACGATGAGCAATGGGCATCGCCGTTAATGCTTAAGTTTCAATTTCGCCAGCCGTGGTTGCAGATTCATTTGTTTATGTTGTTTGTGGTTGGCGCGATTGTAGGGAAATTTCAGGACGACTTCGCAAAAGCAACCGTGCTGGTCATTTTTTTACCGGTGTTGGCTGGCTTATGCCGTAATATTGGGGCGCAATCTTTAGCCTGCACCTTAAGAGGTCTGAGTTTATCTAATACTGCAAAACGCGTACGCCGTCAGGTTTTAAAAGAAACCTGGTTGGGTTTGGTGAACGGTTTTGTCATTGGTTCCATTTCAGCAGCGGGCATGTATATCGTAGCGTCTAGGCATCCAGAGCAAGTTGAAACATTAGCGATGGTGTGGGTTACCGGCTTAGCGATGATGTTCAGTTGCGCGATGGCTGGGTTTTTAGGTGCTGCCATGCCTTTATTAATTAGAAAGATGGGTTTTAATCCGGCCATGGCCGCAAATTTAGTGATGTCTGGATTATCTGATATTTTCTGTCTCAGTTTATTTTTACTGATGGCGGTGAAGTTTGCCGTTTAATGGCTTACCACAGGCATTGGTGTCAGTTTTGACCCAACTCAAGGTCTCAGAAAGTGAGTTAATTAAAGTACAGCGCTTGGCCACGGTTTCAACGTTTGCCTTAGACGTGATTACCCAACAGCCCGAATTATTAGCCGAACTGGAACAGCCACTACAGCCACTTCAGTTGTTGGAAGATCAAGAATCCGAATGGCCAAGAATCATTCGTCGCTGGCGACGCGCGCAATCTTGCAAACTCATTTGGCGCGATATTGCTGGAATTGATTCGGTGCAACAAACCTTGCAGGG
>JAGNUI010000019.1:1966-15640 GCA_017987065.1 Arenimonas sp. | reverse complement strand
CCACCGTGCATAAATCCATAGGTCAATAACTGCCATGGCTGAAAACCTATGGTCTGCATGACACCTTCCGAGTTGGTGCCTAGATTAAAATTACCAAATGGCCACAACATAAAGGGAATCATTTGGGTTTCGAAAAATTGCTGTAACAAAAAAATCACAGCCATAATCCAAAGCAAATTACGGGTAATGGGTGGCAAATGCATAATCAAGCCTTCGATTTCAATGTTGTTATGATAACCGATGCCCTACTTTGGCGCCCACAGCAAGGCATCTAAATCAAGTGGGTTTTTTAGCATTTTCACTCTGCCAGAGAGCACGGCAACCCCTTCTGACATCAAGCGAGTTTGTTGCTCAACAAACATAGCTGAATCCACAGGGAAGGCGATTTGTCCTGACGAACGCAAGACCCGATGCCATGGCAACGACTCATCATTAGATTCAGCAAGAATCTTGGCCACTAATCGTGCCCGCCCAGGAAGACCTGCTTGTCTGGCAACAGCACCATAGGACAGCACTGAACCAAAAGGGATTTTTCGGATACTTTGCAGAATTTGATTCTTAACGTCATTTTTACTCATATAGGCGTAGCATAGCTTTTACGGAGGCTCAATATGCAAAGTTTTGAGCAAATATCAAATTGGATTGCACAAAAATATACCGTAACGGTACTTGAGCCCTTTTTGCTGTGTCTTGAACTCTCAATGCAGCATGGGCAACGCCATCAAAGTGTGTTTATTTCTGAGCTAATGGATGAAGACGATCATAAAATATTGCGGGTCAGCACCTTAGTCGCTGATTTCGAACATCTGAAAGATATGCGAAAAGCACTGGCATTCAACTGGCATAGTCGCACAGGTTATTTAGCGCTGAGCGTTATGGGTGAAAAAACCTATTTGAGTCTATGTGAGAATCGACCTTATGCATCACTCACTATTATTGAGATTGAACGCATTATTCTTAGAATCGGTGGCATGGGCGATCGTATTGAAAAACAGTTGCAAACGGGCGATGCCTTTTAAACCCCAAAGCCATAATATTTCAACAATCGAACTAATCCATATGCAATTCCACCCGCTGCCGGAATTGTCAAAATCCAAGCCCACACAATCCGCTCAATCACTGATAGTTTTAAAGCTCGTGGATTCTTTGCAAAGCCCACACCCATAATCGCCGTTGAAATACTGTGCGTGGTGGATACCGGCATACCAAAATGGGCCGCCACGGAAAGAATGGTTGCTGAAGCAGTTTCTGCCGCAAAGCCATTAATCGGGTGCAATTTCACCATTTTATGTCCGAGCGTTTTAATGATGCGCCAGCCGCCCATCGCTGTGCCTGCTGCCATCACCAATGCGCAGGAAACGATAATCCAAGAGTCTATATCTTTCTCTCCACCACCAGGGTGTAAAAAACCCAACCATGAAGGAAGATTATCGAGCGTACCAGATGTTTGCGCGCCAAAAATTGCCAAAGCAATAATACCCATGGTTTTTTGGGCATCATTGGTGCCATGCGCAAAGCCCATGTAGGCGGCGCTGGCAATCTGCGCTTTGCCAAAAAATGCATTAATCCAACGCGGTCGTGAAATACGCGCCAACCAACCACCTGCAGAATTCATGGTGCTAATCACTGCCATTAACAGTCCCATGAGCAGTGCGCCTAACAAAAACCCAGCCAAGGGTGAGCTCACCATTGGAATGACGACTTTCCATAATAACCCGGTATTTTTGGTCCAACTCTCCCCAGTTTGAGACCAAAGCAAAGCAGCAAAATTGTTATCAGCAACTGCTAATGCGGCACCACACAATCCACCAATTAGGGCATGGCTTGAAGAGGATGGCAAACCGCGCCACCATGTAAAAAGATTCCAAATAATCCCGCCTGATAAAGCACAAATAATAAGCGTTGAAGTAACCTGTACAACATCGGAATCAATTAATCCGCTAGAAATCGTCTTTGCAACAGCAGTACCCCAGAAAGCACCGATGAGATTAGTCACTGCTGCCAACATAACTGCTTGTGTTGGCGTTAATACCTTGGTTGCCACCACAGTTGCTATCGAATTAGCCGTGTCGTGAAACCCGTTAATAAATTCAAAAACTAAAGCCGTCAAGATGACTAATAACAGCAGGATTAGCGCTAAATCCATCTAGCTACTCCTCAACTATTTTTCAAAATAATATGATGCACCACATTACCGGCATCACGACAACGGTCAATGGCTTTCTCTAATAGCTCGAAAAGGTCTTTCAAGATTAAGTAACGCATTGGATCGGTTTCATTTAAGTAACTATCTCGATACAATTCAAGAATTAAACGATCGGCTTCCGCTTCGATTGACTGCATTTTGTCATTCAGCGCCTTACTGGTTTCAATGTTCATGCCTTTACGCAACTGACCAACCATATCCTCAAGTACTTCACACGCTTGCTCAAGCATTTTGGCGCGCGGTATAAAATCAACATCAACCAGACGTTGCGAAGCAAGCGTGTAGCGTTCAGCAAATTTTTCGATGACTTTGGGTATTTTGTACAAAACATTCGACAAAGTTTCGATATCTTCGCGCTCAAGTGCCGTTACAAACGTATTAATTAACTCATTGCTAATTTGTGCCGCTAACTCTTTTTCGCGCTGCCGAGCCAATTTGAATTTTTCTAGTGATCGTTGCGGGATTGGCGTCGCCAACAAATCCGTTAAAGCACGGGTACTTTCTCTAGCGGCGGCGGCACTGGCCTCCAGCAAACCATAAAATTTATCGCCTTTACCAAATATTGTTTGCAACGAAAACATAGCCTGCTCCTGAATGAAAATTTAACTTATAGCCGTTAAAGTATATATTTATGACAAAATTATGACAGCTTTTAAATCATTTAATCATTAAGTTAAAACAAGTATTGTCGGCATAGGTTATTCTATTAATTGTCTTATCCTTAGCGCATGCGCATGATAGAAATTGGCATTGTAGTTGTTTTAGTCGTTTTGAACGGTTTTTTTTCCTTGTCGGAAATGGCCGTTATTACCTCACGCAAATCTCGACTGAAACAATTGGCCCTCACTTCCAAGCGCGCGCAAGTGGCTCTTGAGCTTGCCGAACACCCCGAACACTTTCTTTCGGCTGTGCAGGTTTGGATTACTTTACTCGGACTTTTGACTGGTTATTTCGGCGGTGAATTTTTTGCCGGCCGTATCCAGGCACCCATCGCGTCAATCCCCTTACTGACACCGTATGCCCATGCCATTGCCTACGCACTGAGCTTCGGTAGCATTTTGTATTTCTCAGTTGTACTTGGCGAATTGCTACCCAAACGACTGGGCAGCCTGCATTCGGAAAAAGTTGCTGTGCGTGTAGCTATGCCCATGCGCTTCCTTGCTAACATGGCGCGCCCTTTCGTGATTATTTTAACCGGTAGTACTCGACTGCTGATGCGCCTGTTCCAGCTAAAAAGCCATAGCGCCGATAAAGTGACCGACGAAGAAATACGTCATTTGGTAGCCGAAAGCCATGAACAGGGCATGATTGATTCTGACGAACGCAATATGCTGAATCGTGTTTTACGCTTAGGTGATCGAACTGCCGAATCATTGATGACGCCGCGAACACGGATTATTTGGCTAGATGCCAACGCGCCTATCGAGTCGAATTTAGCAATATTTAGGCAACATCCATTATCTCGCTACCCGGTGTATCAGAAAGATGACAATAATGTGCTCGGCATTTTAGAAGCCAAATCACTGATTGGTCGCCAATGTAAAACGAATGAAGAATTATTTCTAACGATAAAACCGGCTTTATTTGTTACTGAATCAACCAATGCCTTACGTTTGCTCGAAATTTTTCGAGAAGAGCAACAGACTTTAGCATTAGTGGTTGATGAGTATGGCGATATCATGGGCATGGTCACTATGAGCGATTTGTTAGGCGCTGTTTTGGGGCGCGTACATCAATCACTTGAAGATCTAGATTCGGAACCCTTAGTCGTTGAACGCGAAGATAAAAGTTGGCTTGTTGATGGTCGCTTGGGTGTTGATGACCTGCGAGAACTGCTCAACTTAAATAGCTTACCCGGCGAAGATGATCATGATTTCACCACAGCCGCAGGTATGGTCATCGCCTATTTCGGGCGTATTCCGCATACCGGTGAACGATTTGATTTTAGAGATTGGCGTGTTGAAGTTGTTGACCTTGATGGCGCTCGAATTGATAAACTGCTCATAAGTCGATATATACCAAGTGAGACATCATTTGATGAATAAGCAATGAGCCACGAAATAAGTACCCGCATCTTATTGCGCGAACTTGCCGCTGGCAATCCCGACGACGACCTAACCTTTGACTTGATCTTGGATAGTTTCCGTCACCGCAGTTATGGCCTGTTTCTTTTAGTTGTGCTGATTCCGGTATTCATACCGATTCCGGCTGGACAAGGCGGTTTAAGCGGTCTGCTGATTACACTGATTGGCGCACAAATGCTTTGGCAGATGGAACACCCTTGGGTTCCGAAATTCATCGGTCAAAAAACGTTTAAACGCTCGCATGTGATCAATTTTCAGCGTAATTTCGATCGTTGGCTTTGCTATATCGAAAAGCTCTGCAAACCCCGGTACGAATACGCCTTCGACCATACATGGTCCCGCGCTTTCAGTGGCTTGCTGCTTGTTCTATTAGGGCTGATGCTTGCACTACCCATTCCGCTGACTAACTATCCTTTCGGATTGATTATTATGGCATTCAGCTTCGGCTTTATCGAACGTGATGGTATTTTGATTGGCGTGGCTTGGGTGTTGGGTATTATTGAAATTGTTTTGTTAGCTGAGTTTTCTGGCCTGTTGATTCAAACCATCGAAAAATTTATTGCCTATCTTTTTTGATGCATCAGGCGTTGTGCATCAGCAAGCAGGCCACGGATAATTTTAATTTCACGCTCATCCATTTCCGCTCGCAAAAACAAACGTCGTAAGCGCTGAGTGACCAACTCTGGCGGTTTACCTTTATGGAAATCAACGTCATCCATAAATTGTGCTAAATGTGAAAAAAAACGCTCCATTTGCTCATGATTGGCAACTTCAATTTCAACGGGCTTAGCATCAGGCATGGCAATGAGATGCTGCTGTATGCGTTGCAGGCGAATTTCATAACTCAGCACTTGCACTGCGGATGCGAGATTTAATGAGGCATATTCAGGATTGCAGGGGATTAAGACGCAGGCATGGCAATGTTGCAAATCTTCATTTTCAAGCCCCGTGCGCTCAGGCCCAAATAATAAAGCAACTTGCTTACCCGAAGATTTAACCACCAATTGCTCAGCGGCCTGTCTAGGTGCAAGTTCAGGCAACGCCACAGAACGTGCTCGCGATGACGTACCAATGACAAAAGTGCAGCCAAGCAGCGCTTCAGCCAGCGATTCAACAACGTGCGCCTGCTCTAAAATATCTACAGCGCCTGCCGCTAAGGCGGTTGCTTCAGGATCAGGATAGCGTTTCGGTGCCACCAATACTAGATTAGTCAAGCCCATGGTCTTCATAGCGCGCGCTGCCGAGCCGATATTGCCAGGGTGTTGAGTGCCAACTAAAACAACACGAATGGGATCTTCAGCGCTCATAAATCAACGTTTCCGCATGAAAAAATGAATCAATTAAAACAAAGCGATTCAGCAATCTAACGCTTTGCGGTATCATAGTGCGGTGTTGCTCGACCAACATACAGTTCTTCCACAAATCAGTTAAGGGTAGTCTCATGCAAAACCCAGTCATTACCGTCATGGTGAAAGCTGCACGCCTAGGTGGTTCCGTTATTTTACGCCATATGAATAAACTCGACAGCTTGAGTGTGTTTGAGAAATCAAAACTGGACTTTGCCAGTGAAGTGGACTCGCTGGCTGAAACTGAAATATTAAAAGAATTAAAACGCGCCTACCCTACTGCAGCCTTCTTATGCGAAGAGTCAGGTGCCATGGGCAAAGGCAAGCAAACTTTTGTGATTGACCCATTAGATGGCACTTCTAATTTCCTTCGTGGTATTCCGCATTATTGCGTTTCTATTGCCTTGGTGGAAAATGGCGAACCCATTGATGCGGTGATTTACGATCCGACAAAAAATGAAATTTTCACAGCCAGCAAAGGCAAAGGCGCTGTGCTGAACGACAAGAAAATTCGTGTTGCTGACCGAAAAGATTTAAAAGGCGCCATGCTTTTCACCGGCTTTCCACCGCGTGAGCGCGCCCGAATTGGCGAGCACCTGCGCTTAACTGAGCAATTACTTGCTAATGCTGAAGACATTCGTAGAACCGGCTCAGCTGCTTTAGATTTAGCCTATGTGGCCTGTGGTCGTGCTGATGCGTATTTTGAATCCGGTGTCAAAGCCTGGGATGTGGCTGCGGGCATGTTGCTGGTACGCGAAGCTGGTGGCCGTGTCTGTGATTATAAAGGCCGTGGCGAACGCATTTTGGATGCAGGGCAAATGGTTGCCGGCAATATGAAAGTTGGGCCTTTGCTGCAAGCCGCTATTGCACAATCAGATTATGGCAAGAGTTTTTAAGCAACTAGCCATTGATAAAAAAAAACCGCTCTTTAGTTGAGCGGTTTTTTTATGCGCCTACAAATTGAGTTATGGACGCGCATCCAATTCGGCATCAGCACGTGCTTTTGGCAATAAATCTTGTTTGGTAACGCCCAACAATAACAGCAGAGGACACGCCACAAAAATAGAAGATAAGGTACCAATGACAATACCGAGAATCTGCGATTCGGCCATACCTCTAAGAGATTCACCGCCATAGAAAAACAGCGCTAAAACAGTTAGCAAGGCAACGAAAGAAGTAATGATGGTGCGCGACAAGGTTTGATTGACCGAGCGATTCATAATCTCAATTGGTGTTAACTTATGCAGGGTTTTGAAATTCTCACGCACGCGATCGAACACCACAATGGTGTCATTGATTGAATAGCCCATCACCGACAACACACCGGCCAGCACCGTTAAGTCAAACTCTTTGCCAAATAGCGCGAACCAACCGCAAACTAAGATGACGTCATGCAAGGTTGTGATAATCGCCGCGATGGCAAATTTCAACTCGAAGCGCATCCACACATAGGCCAAGAAGCCAAACACCACGAATGCGACTGCCAGAATGCCATTCTCAGCGAGCTCTTTGCCAACTTGCGGTCCAATGTAGTAGTAGTCGCGCAATGTGGCCGGATTTTCGACCGACTGCAAGGCTTCAACCACTTGCGAACCACTCATTTTAGTGCCGTCTTGCTTGGCACTCATGCGAATCACCACATCGTTGGAAGATCCGATGACCCTAACTTGAGCGCCATTATAGCCAGCCTTCTCTAATTTAGTGCGTAATTGGTTAACATCAACTGTTTTGCTAAATTGCACTTCGGTTTCGTAGCCACCGGTAAAATCAAGAGCGAAATTAAAGCCCTTGAAGGTCATCGCGCCAATGGCAACAAACATGACTAAGGCCGCCACTATCAAAGAGACATAGCGTAGACGCATGAAATTGATATTGCTATTGGTAGAAAAAAGTTCCATGATGCGCTCCGTGCGGATTAGACCGATACACCGGTCAGCTTACGCCGACGGCCGTAGATTAAAGTGGCAATTGCACGCGACACGGTAACGGCTGTGAACATCGAAGTCAAAATACCGATGATTAGCGTGATGCCAAAGCCACGAATAGGCCCAGAACCAAATGCTGCCATGGCGATACCACCCAGCAAGGCGGTGGTGTTAGCGTCAACAATGGTGCCACTGGCTTTAATATAACCGGTGGCAATACTGGCTAAGGGTGTATTACCCATGCGCAATTCTTCACGTATTCGTTCGTTAATTAACACGTTGGCATCAACCGACATACCAACCGTTAGAGCAATACCGGCAAAGCCTGGCAGACTAAGCGTGGCGCCGAACAACGACATCACCGCAACCACTAATAACAAGTTGAGCAACAGCGCAATATTGGTAATAACACCGAACATTTTGTAGTAAATAACAAAGAACACCAACACAAAGACAAATGAATAAAGCACTGCTTTAATGCCGCGCTCAACGTTTTCAGCACCCAAACTTGGGCCAATAACGCGCTCTTGAACGAAATCCATCGGTGCCGCCAACGCGCCCGCTTTCAACTGTTTCGACAAACGATCGGCTTCTTGGGGGTCAAGACCCGTTGTTTGGAAATCTTTGCCGAACACGCCATTGATGGTGGCCGAGTTAATCACGTCTTCAATTATTTTTACGGTTTTAACTTCAACGCCATCCACTTTACGCGTTTCTGGAATGCGTTCTATGAATACCACTGCCATCGATTTGCCGGTGTTTTCAAGCGTGTGATTAAACATCCGCTTACCACCAGAGGTATTGAGCTTGATACTGACCATCGGTTGGCCAGTTTGCGGATCGATTCCAGGTGTGGCATCAACCAGTTGATCACCAGAAACAATAATACGGCGCGATAGCAGAATTGGAATTCGAGAGCCGTCTGGATTGGTTTCACGCATGAAATACAAGCGCGCTTCAGGAGGTACGATACCGGTTTTCTGGGCCTGCAATGCATCTTGGAAAGTACCAATCTGCGCGCGGTATTCGAGCGTGGCGGTAGCACCAATAATGTCTTTGGCTTCTGCCGTATCTTGTACGCCCGGTAATTGCACAATGATGCGCTGATTACCTTGACGTTGGATGATGGGTTCTGCAACACCTAGGGCATCGATTCGATTGCGTAAGGTAGTGATGTTTTGATCAACTGCACCATCGGTGATCGCCTTTAAGGCAGCAGGAGTGAGCGTTGCCTTCAAGCTCGGGCCATTTTCAACAGGTAGCTCCGTAAATAAAATTTGCGGAAATCCAAATGAAAGAGCAGATTGTGCTTTATTGAGGTCGGCGTCCGTTTTCATTGCAATACGAATACCGTCGTTGCCACGACTGACATCAAAACCATTGAATTTTTGTTCGCTCAATAGCGCTCTGATTTCTTCAATATAGGTATTTTCACGTTTTTCTATGGCGGCTTTTTGATCCACTTCCAACAAAAAATGCACGCCACCTTGAAGATCAAGGCCCAAGGTCATCGGCTTAGCACCAATCTTACGCAACCACTCAGGTATTGTGGATGCCAAATTCAATGCTGAGGTATAACGCGAACCCAATTCCGGACGAATCACATCGGCTGCTTTGATCTGGTCATCGGGGCTTTTTAAACGCACCATCACATCACCGTTCTCAATTTTTACACTGAGCGGCTTGATGCCATTGGCTAGCAATAGTGTTTCAATTCGCTTTGGTAAGTCAGGCTCCATGTTGCCACGGCTAACACTGATCTGCACCGCAGGCTGCTGCGGGTATAAATTGGGAAGCGAGTAAATCGTGCTGAGAAAAATAACCAGCAAGATGATTGTGTACTTCCACTTTGGAAATTCAAGCATGATAAAACCCAAGGCCATATGGCCTTAAAAAATAGTAATTAAGCGGACTTCAAAGTGCCTTTTGGCAACACGGCGGTAATGGCATTTTTTTGAATTTTGACAGAAACACCGTCAGAAATTTCCAAACCAACAAAACTGTCAGTTAAATCAACGACACGACCAGCCAAACCACCATTGGTGATTACTTCATCGCCCTTGGACAACCCAGACAACAAGGCGCGGTGTTCTTTAGCGCGTTTCATTTGTGGCCGAATAGCCATGAAATAGAACACGGCGAAGAACAATACCATCATGATGATTAAAGACATTGGACTGCCTTGAGCAGCGGGCGCCGCTTGCGCTGCAGCGGGCGAAATGATCAGATCGATTACAGACATACGGAAAATCCTAGATTAGGTTAAAAATTAAAGGGTAATTATGACATATATAGGGTTAGCAGATGGGCTTTTCAAGCCTCTTGACGCATGCGATAGAACTCGGAGCGGAATTGCTCAAAGGTCTGATTTTCAATGGCTAAGCGAATTTCCTGCATCAATGTTTGGTAATAGTGCAAATTATGGATGGTCGCCAGCATCGAGGCCAAAATCTCATTGCATCGATCCAAATGCCGCATATAGGAACGTGTGAAACCATGGCTACAGGTATAGCAGGTGCAACCCGGCTCAATGGTTTGCAAATCCTTTTCGTAACGCGCATTACGAATACGCACCTGCCCAAAATGGGTGAAATAATGGCCATTGCGGGCATTTCGGGTTGGCATCACGCAATCGAACATGTCGATACCACGTGCTACCGCTTCAACAATATCCTCAGGCTTGCCCACGCCCATCAAATAGCGCGGTTTATCGTCTGGTAGCTGCGGGCAAATGGCTTCGAGGGTGTGTTCGCGCTCATCGCTTGGCTCGCCAACCGCCAAGCCGCCCACGGCATAGCCATCAAAACCAATGGCTTTTAAGCCTTCGGCCGATTCGGTGCGCAAGTTTGGATACACGCCGCCCTGCACAATACCAAATAGCGCCGCATCGTTGCCTTCATGGGCTTTTTTCGAGCGCTCGGCCCAACGCAGGGAAAGTTCCATGGACTTTCTCGCCACAATTTCGGTGGCCGGATACGGAGTGCATTCATCGAAAATCATCACAATATCGGAAGCCAAAACGCGCTGTATCTGCATACTTTCTTCAGGCCCTAAAAACACTTTACGACCATCCACCGGTGATGCAAAAGTGACCCCCTGCTCGGTAATTTTCCGGCGTTTCGCTAATGACCAAACTTGAAAACCGCCTGAATCGGTCAGGATCGGTTTTTGCCATTTTGTGAAATCATGCAACCCCTGATGCGCCTCAATCACTTCCAATCCGGGCCGCAAATAAAGGTGAAAGGTATTGCCTAAAATTATTTCAGCGCCAGTAGCCAAAATATCCTCTGGCTTCATGGCTTTCACCGAGCCATAGGTGCCAACTGGCATAAAGGCAGGGGTTTGAATACTGCCACGCGGAAAATTAATTTCGCCGCGCCGCGCTGCGCCATCTTGGCTAATTTTTTTAAACTGCATTCGGCTCATGATTGATCCTGTGGAAATAACAGCATGGCATCGCCATAGGAAAAAAAGCGATACTTTTGCGCAATAGCATAGGCATACGCATCAAAAATGCGTTGTTTACCAGTAAACGCTGAAACCAGCATCAACAAAGTGCTTTCTGGCAAATGGAAATTGGTAATCATTGCATCGACGCTACGAATTTTATAGCCTGGAAAAATAAAAATCTGCGTATCGCCAGCAAACGGATGCACCTCGCCTTCAACGCTGGCCGATTCGAGTGCGCGCACCACGGTGGTGCCTACCGCAATAATTCGATGACCGCGTGCTCGGGTTTCAGCCATTTGTTGGCAAAGCTCAGCGCCCACATTTAACCATTCGCTGTGCATCACATGATCTTTCACATGCTCGGCGCGCATCGGTTGAAAGGTACCGGCACCCACGTGCAGGGTTACATGCCCAAACTGCACGCCCTTTAGTTTCAAGGCATCAAGTAAAGCCTCATCAAAATGCAAGCCAGCCGTGGGCGCGGCCACCGCACCAGAATGCTTGGCGAATACGGTTTGGTAACGCGACTCATCGCTGGCATCAGCAGCACGCTGAATATAAGGTGGCAACGGCATTTTGCCAATTCTATTCAAGACCACTTCAACGGGCTCGTGTGTATTAAATTGCAGCAAATAAAAGCCGGCATCACGGCTCAAAACAGTGAGCTCGGTCCCATCACTCAACGTAATTGTACTGCCCGGTTTTGGCGCTTTTGATGCACCAATTTGCGCGCGCACTTGTTGCTCTGGCAGTAAACGCTCGATGAGTATTTCAACCTGTCCACCGGTTTGTTTTTGGCCATACAAGCGCGCTGGAATAACCCTCGTATCGTTGAATACCAACAAATCGCCCGCGTTAACATAATCCAAGATATCGCTGAACCGGCGATCTTCAAAGCCTATTGAATGTTGCGGCACAATCAACAAGCGCGAGTCTGAACGGCCCTGCAAAGGCGCCTGTGCAATGAGTTCGCTCGGCAAATCAAAATTAAAGTCGGATTTCTTCATAACACTCCAAAACAGCCGACTATTGTAACTTAAGCCATTGTTTTTGCGGTTTAGGGGGTTACGATTCGATTTTCGGCATGATAAAATCGCTTTTTACCCAAACACAGCGCTTGTAGCGCTTGGAGTTGTTATGACTATTCTTGATATCCTCAGCCCATTACGCCAGCGTCAAGGCACCGTTCGTACGCACGGACTTGATGATGCCAGCTTGCTGCAACTGGCTGGCCAATATCCTGATTTATTGATTGCTGCGCAACGCGCCGCTGATATATTTCCAGAATTAGCAAACGAGTTTGCCGATTTAGCCGATGCCGACGAGCAAACGCAGATTGACGCTACGCAATCGGGCTTTATTAATTTCTACCCTGACGACGCCATCAACCCGTACGTGGCGATTGCTGCTTGCGGCCCGTGGGTAGTTACCTTAAAAGGTCGCGTGCTTCACGATTCCGGCGGTTACGGCATGCTTGGTTTTGGCCACACCCCTGAAGCGGTGATTGAAACCATGAGTAAACCGCAGGTAATGGCTAATATTATGTCGCCTAGCCTTTCGCATTTGCGCGTGGCTAAGGCCTTGCGCAAAGAAATTGGCCATACACGCGGCGCATGCCCATTCGCCAAATTCTTAACTTTAAACTCCGGCTCGGAATCAGTGTCTTTAGCTGGCCGCATTGCCGATACCAACACCAAACTGATGACCGACCCAGGCGCTCGCCATGCTGGCAAACGCGTGAAGCGCATAGCCATGAAAGGTGCGTTTCATGGTCGCACTGAATTGCCATGCTTGTATTCCGATTCCTCACGCAAAGCCTATGCCGAAAACTTAGCCAGCTGGAAGCATCATGAAAACCAATTGATTACCATTGAGCCCTACTCCATCGATGGCCTGAAAAAAGCCTTCGCCGATGCCGATGCCAACGGTTGGTATATTGAAGCAATGTTCCTTGAGCCGGTGATGGGCGAAGGCGATCCAGGCCGCGCCGTGCCGCCAGAATTTTATGCCGTGGCACGTGAACTGACCAAAGCACATGGCACGTTCCTATTAATTGATTCCATCCAAGCCGGCCTGCGCGCGCATGGCGTGTTGTCAATCGTGGATTACCCTGGCTTTGAACATTTGGAAGCACCGGATATGGAAACCTATTCGAAAGCACTGAATGGCGGTCAATATCCGCTGTCCGTTTTGGCGGTGAACGAACGAGCTGCCAACGTGTATGCCAAAGGCACCTATGGCAACACCATGACCACCAACCCGCGCGCCATGGACATTGCCACCAACGTACTGAATTCGCTAACGCCGGAAATTCGCGCCAACATCCGTGGCAAAGGGCAAGAAGCGTTGGATAAACTGAATGCGCTGAAAGCAGAACTCGGCGGCTTGATTACCAAAGTACAAGGCACTGGTTTGTTGTTCTCTTGCGAATTAGACCCAAGCTTTAAATGCTATGGCGCCAACTCCACCGAAGAATACATGCGCGAACGCGGCATTGGTGTGATTCACGGCGGCACCAACTCGCTACGCTTCACCCCGCATTTTGGCATCACCAGCCCAGAAATGGATTTGATGATTAGCCATATTCGTCTTGCGTTGCTAAATGGCCCACGCAAGCAAGAAGCAGCTGCGGCGTAAGTTCAGTTCGATGAAAGACAAAACAC
>JAGNUI010000019.1:0-1866 GCA_017987065.1 Arenimonas sp. | reverse complement strand
AAGCAACTACTTCTGAAAGTAAAAAATATTAAATAGGTGATTTATGCGAAAAGAATATGATTTTTCTAATGCCAAAAAAAATCCATATGCAGCACAGCTCAAAAAGCAAATCACAATTCGCTTAGATGGCGAAGCCATTGATTATTTCAAGAGCATTTCTGAGGGAGTTGGTATTCCATACCAAAGCCTTATTAATCTATACCTGCGCGACTGTGCCGCCACTAATAGAAAATTGAATCTGAGTTGGAAATAAACGAGATGGAAGTCATTAACGTTTGAATAAGCAGGCTCACATAAATCTTATAGTGAAATCGTTGCTGCGAAATAATTAGCGAATTTTCCGTAATTTTATACACGATTCGATGTTCTCAAAAATTATGGCAATGTCCCTGCCAATTATTTAGCCATAAAGATCATCAATCAATTTTTGATTACGATCAATCACGGCTTGACGACGCACTTTCAAGGTTGGTGTGAGCTCGGCATTTTCAATCGATAATGATTTTTCGATGAGTGCAAACTTCCGTATTGTTTCAACGCGCGCATGGCGAGTATTAACCTCGTCGATGGCTTTTTGCAGTCGTTCGAGTAACACAGGGTGCTGCCAAACCGATTCTATAGCGATGGCATATTCACTTGCAAACTGTTGCACGGCTTCTGGTGTCAAACTGAGCAATGCCACCAAGTAATGCCGGTTATCACCACACACCACAGCATGTTCAACCAAAGCAATACGCATTAAGTCGGCTTCAAGATTGGCAGGTGAAATGTTTTTACCGCCGGAGGTAATAATTAAATCGCGCTTGCGTCCGGTGATGTACAAATAGCCGTCATCATCTATACGGCCATAATCACCAGTTAACAGCCAATCGCCATCAAACACTTTTTCAGACTCTTCAATACGACCTAAGTAGCCGGAGAATACATGTGGGCCTCGCACTTGCACTTCATTGTCAACAATACGAATTTCGGTGCCTGGCAAAACCTTGCCCACCGAGCCAAAGCGTGTTGAGCCAGCGCCACTAACTGTAATAGGGCCACACGTTTCCGACTGCCCGTATAGTTCACGCACCATTAAATCCAGGCCGCTAAAAAATTCCAGATGTTCTTTAGCAATACTCGATGCACCTGTGATTAACAAGCGAGCTTGATCTAAACCCATCGCAGCTTTAAGTTTGCGGTGTACTAAATGATTGGCTAATTTCTTTTGCGCATTTAGCCACCAGCTAGGCGCGCTATTGTTTAATTGATGCGCATGCCATTTTCGCATTACTTTAAAAGCCCATAACGCGAGAGCGCGCTTAAAAGGGCTAGCCACAGCAAGTTTTGCGTCAATAGTGGCATGCATTTTTTCCCAAACCCGTGGCACACCAAAAAATATTGTAGGCCTTACTTCTTTTAAATGCTCAGGTACCGATTCAATGCTGCGCGCATAATAAATAGCGAAGCCGGCTTCTGCCTGCGCATGAATCGCGCCCATTTGTTCTGCAATATGCGCCATAGGCAAATACGACAGCAAGCGATCATGATCGTTGGCTACATACCATTCAACAATGCTCTGCCTTACCCATGCAAGGCTAACATGACTCAACATCACAGCTTTTGCTGCACCGGTGGTGCCTGAGGTATAAATTAAACAACCTAAATCTTGTTGTTGAATATTGGCAAGCCGCTGTTGTAATTCGGCATGGTATTGCCGTGTTCCTAATGCTAGAAATTCCGGCCAAGCCATTACTTCTGGCAACCCGTGTTCAGACATAATAATGACGTGTTGCAAATGGCTTAAGTGCGAACGTGCTGCACGAATTTTTTCATACTGCGCGGCATTTTCAACCAATAAAACCCGTGCCTTAGAATGCTCAAGAA
>JAGNUI010000118.1 GCA_017987065.1 Arenimonas sp. | reverse complement strand
ACCAACTCATAACCCATTAATGCATACACGCGCTTGCCGATGAATATTGGCCGTGCGTTACCGTACCAATCAACACAACTGGCTTGGCAGGAATCGTTCAAGTTAGTATTTGGTGACGATACTAATAAACCCATATCGCTGAGTTGCAAGTTTTTATTGCGCAGATATTTCACTGCGGCCGTTGGTCGCTGTGAATCACCGCCAATAATGGGTAATCCTAATATGCCGGATAGCGTACTTTCTGGCTGGTAAAAAAATCCGTGCGTGCGGCTTTCACTTTGCACAGCATTGCGTTGGATATAGCCAGAAACGGCTGTGGCGTTATTGTCTAAGCGAATGGATGAAAATACCAAATCATTGCCGGCACTGCCAATGACCACCGCGTCATTGCCCATGGCTTCAATGCGCTCGGTGCTGTGCTGCAAATCCAATGGAACCGCTTGGCCAGCTCGCGCATACGGCACCGCGTAAATTGATGCGGATGCATTATTTTGATAGCTACTGCCTAGCAATAACCAATCACCAACAAAACGATTTTGTAAATTCCAATCAAAGGCAGCAGGTATTGGCCGATAGTTTCTTTGTTGCGAGCGCGCTCTGCTATTGCCAAACGCCTGTAAGGGTACGCGTAGTAATGCCAATGATCCGGCTTTGCCCTCAGCCCGCCACATGCCATCACCATTCGCTTCAGAGCCAACCAAAACATTCAAGAACCCATCGCGCTCAAGAAACGAAAGTTGATCAATCGGATTGCCACTAACACCTAGCGCTTGCGGTGTTTGGCCATTTAAAGGCATGCGCAACAGCATCGCGTTATTTGGCCTAGGAGCTCGTGCATAGCTATTGCTTTGGCCGACCCAAACATACACGGCATCAGCCGACACATAAAAAACCCGACTGCTTGGCCCTAATACCGCGCTGGCACGGCAATCTAAACTGGACTGCTCTGAAATAGTGCAGGTACTCACGGTGTGCAACGTTAGATCATAGGAGTCGACCACTTGATCAGATTGAAAAATACGCGTGGCCGGCAATATGCGTTGAAAGGCGCCAAGATTTTTTTGCCATGGCCGAACGGCTGGCATGCTGTCATACAAATTGCCGTATAAGTTCAAGCGCATTGGCGAATAAAAAATCAACTGGTTGCCAATCAAGCGGCTGGCAAAGTTTCGCGAGGAGTAATAATCGTTGCTGCGAAGATGGTACGTATTGCGATAGCTCAGCTGGCCATTTTCGTTAATACGAAACAATCCGATTTCCGTACCACCGCGCGCATAACTATAACCAATCACAATAATCGTGCGGCCACTGATGAGCATTTCGTCATACCATGCGCCTTGTGGCGAAATGCCAGGCCCATAGGCATTGATCGATGAAATAGTACGCAGATCTTGAGTGCCCGCTTTAATGGAAAAAATACGCCCGCGTCGTAAGACAATCAAATACTCGCCCAATTTTTTGACGATGCCACCTTCATCAACACCTTGGGTTTGCACATTGGTAATCGCATTAGATTCTGCTTCAGAACTGTTGGATTGCAGTTTGCTGCCAGTGACTTCTACTTTATCTAAAGTTGCCGAAGAGGGTGCTGCTGGTGCAGGCATAGCCATAGTGACAACGCCAACTTCTTTAGTAATGCTGGCTTTATTGCGCTTGGCATCTTGTTGCTTGAGTTTTTTCAAGTAGTCTTGAAACGCGCGTTCACTTTGAAACGCGGCAAGATGATTGCTATTGGTGGCAGAAACGGCATGATGCGTGAAGCCAGATAAGACAATGGCGGCAAGTAAGCAATAACTTATTTTCATGAGCATTCTCGCAACAAGATTTGTTTTAGAGTACGCAGAGCTCGCCTCATTAAGCAAAGGGGTTTTGAAAGTCAGTTAACTCAGGTTTAGAATGCCGGCAATAAAAACCCCACTTTCGTGGGGTTTAATAGGATTCAGTGCGATTTGGCTGGCGACATCGAGGCCATAAGCCGGTCGGTGTAGGCAATGCCAACTGCCGATAAAATAAATACGCAATGAATAATGGTTTGCCACATCACGCCGGCTTCGGTATATGTTGAGTTGCTGCTGCCTAAGCCACCGATTGCAATAAATGTTTTTAGCAAGTGAATCGAGCTAATGCCGATAATGGCCATTGCTAATTTTACTTTCAAGACACTGGCATTCACATGGCTGAGCCATTCCGGTTGATCGGGATGGCCTTTTAAATTGAGGCGTGAGACGAAGGTTTCATAACCGCCAACAATCACCATAATTAGCAAGTTAGAAATCATCACCACGTCAATTAGGCCAAGCACCAACAGCATGATGTCTTGTTCGCTCAGGCTAGTGGCGCCGGCTACTAAATGAATCAGCTCTTTACCGAACAGCACCACGTAAACGCATTGCGCAACGATTAGGCCAAGGTACAACGGCAATTGCAACCAACGGGAGCCGAAAATAAGCGACTGCAGGATGTTAAGTTTTGGAACGGTTGAGTTAGTCAAAATTGGTTATCCGCGTTTCATGGCACTAAAGAATTCGTCATTCGATTTGGTGGTTTTCATTTTATCCAGCATAAATTCGGTGGCCGCCAATTCATCCATCGGATGCAATAATTTACGCAGAATCCAAATTTTTTGCAGCATGTCTGGGTCAATCAATAAATCTTCACGGCGGGTGCCGGAACGATTGATGTTGATGGCTGGGAAGATGCGTTTTTCAGCGATGCGGCGATCCAAATGTACTTCTGAGTTGCCGGTGCCTTTGAATTCTTCGTAAATCACTTCATCCATTTTCGAGCCGGTATCAACTAATGCGGTGGCAATAATGGTTAGCGAACCACCTTCTTCCACATTGCGCGCCGCACCAAAGAAACGTTTTGGGCGATGCAAGGCATTGGCATCCACGCCGCCAGAAAGGACTTTGCCTGAGCTTGGCACCACCATGTTGTAGGCGCGTGCAAGACGGGTGATGGAATCGAGCATAATCACCACGTCGCGTTTGTGTTCAACCAAGCGCTTGGCGCGCTCGATGACCATTTCGGCCACTTGCACATGTCTTGCGGCCGGCTCATCAAAGGTTGAAGAAATAACTTCGCCACGCACGGTGCGCTGCATTTCGGTGACTTCTTCTGGGCGCTCATCAATCAATAAAACAATCAGATGTACTTCAGGATGATTGTGAATAATGGCTTGCGCAATATTCTGCATCATCATGGTTTTACCGGCTTTCGGTGGCGACACAATTAAGGCGCGCTGGCCTTTGCCTTGAGGCGCCATCAAATCCATGATGCGGCCAGTGATGTCTTCGGAAGATCCATTGCCGCGCTCAAGTACAAAACGCTTGCGTGGGAATAAAGGCGTTAAATTTTCGAACAAGACCTTATTCTTGGATTGCTCCATCGGCTCGCCGTTGATGGTATCTAAAATATTCAGTGCCACATACCGTTCGCCATCTTTCGGGTTGCGAATACGGCCGGTAATATGATCACCGGTGCGCAGGTTAAAACGACGAATTTGGCTGGGTGAAATATACACATCATCAGGACCGGCTAAATAGCTGGCATCGGATGAGCGCAGAAAGCCATAGCCGTCTGGCAATATTTCCAAAACACCTTCAGCGGCTACGCCATTCGGGTGGCGGGTTAATACTTTGAGTAATGCAAAGGTCACATCTTGGCGGCGCATACGCGCCACACCTTCGTGCAGATTCAACTGCTCAGCCATTTCCAACAGCTTTGCCATTGGCATGCGCTTTAATTCGGTTAGCGAATAATTCGGAAAATCTGCCGGTAGTTGCGGCTGATGATAGGCCGGACGTTCTTCAGCGGATTCGCCATCTTGGTTGTTTCGGTGTTGATTGCGATCTCGATTTTGATGGCGATCATTACGATTTTGAAAGCGCTCACGACGGTTGTTGTGGTGACGTGGTCTTTGTTCTTGCTCGCCCTGACTTGGCACTGCATTAGGCGCAGCGCTACTTTCAGTGGCTACAGAATCTGACGATGACCTTTCAGCCTGCTCAATGCGCTCAACTGGAGCGGCAACGGGCGTTGCATGCGTAACATGCTCACTTGTTGGCGCCGGACTTTCTACAGGCGCTTTACGTTCTATTGGCGCGGGTGGATCAACATGCACCGCCACCTCGGCAAGTTTCGAGGACTTGACCTTCACAATGGTTTTAGCAACACGTGGCTTACGGATTTTTTTGGCGGATTCGCCGGATTCATTTTCGATTTCTGACACAGAGGGTTCCTCGCGAGTGCGAGCTAGGGAATAAAAGAAGGATTGCCAATAAGATTTTTGCGCTTGGCGCAGTCACCCAATAAATTAGCATTGAAATTGGGAATGAGCAAGCACTCAAAGGTAAATTACCTTTGAGTGCAAATTTACTTTAGATGTTGGAATCAACAAAAGTGGTTAATTGAGGTTTGCCTAAGGCGCCTACTTGGGTGGCTTGTACTTTGCCATCTTTGAAGATCATCAAGGTTGGAATGCCACGAACTGCATAGGTGCGAGGGGTGCCTGGGTTTTGGTCAATATTAATTTTAACGACTTTAATCTTGCCTTCATGGCTATTTGCTACATCATCAACCAAAGGGCCAATCATTTTGCACGGACCACACCATTCAGCCCAAAAATCGACCAAAACAGGGGTTGAAGATTGCAACACATCAGCTTCAAAACTGGCGTCTGTTACATGCTG
>JAGNUI010000117.1 GCA_017987065.1 Arenimonas sp. | reverse complement strand
AGTCGACATCAAAGAGATATAAGACATATCGACACTAATAATCTGTTTATTGACTAACCAGCCAAAAACGATGCCCAGTATCATGGCTATTACAATAAATACCGCTAGTTTTTCAGCCCCACTTTTGGTGTTTGTATCTATTGCAGTCATTCAAAATCCTAATACACAAAGTTATTGCGTTTCATTGTGTATAAAAAAAGGCTTGGAGTAAAGGATTACCCCAAGCCTTTGTATTAAATGTGTACGGTACTTATTGTTTAAACAGCAACCCTGAAGCATCGGCATCAACATGAATAACATCACCCGATACAAATGCACCCTGTAGAATTTTATTAGCTAAAGGATTCTCTAATAATTGCTGGATGGCACGTTTCAGTGGCCGCGCACCATAAACCGGATCAAAGCCGGAGGTGCCGAGCAAATCTAAAGCACGCTCAGTCAGTTCCAACTTGAGTCCACGGTCTGCCAGCCGCTTGGCTAAAGACAAGGTTTGAATCTTAGCAATGGCGCGTATATGCTGACTGGCTAATGGATGGAAAACCACAATATCGTCTAAGCGATTGATGAACTCAGGCCGAAAATGCGACTGCACAGAAGCCATGACGGCTGCTTTCATTTGTGTAAATGCCTCAGGTGTTAAGCCCTGCCGCTCGGCTATTTCCTGAATGTGTTGCGAGCCCAAATTTGAGGTCATCACAATCACCGCATTACGGAAATCCACGGTGCGTCCTTGACCATCGGTTAAGCGGCCATCGTCTAAGACCTGCAACAGTATGTTGAACACATCCGGGTGCGCCTTTTCAACTTCATCGAGCAAAATCACCGAATAGGGCCGGCGGCGAATGGCTTCTGTTAAATAGCCACCTTCTTCATAACCCACATAACCGGGAGGCGCGCCAATTAAACGCGACACCGAATGCTTCTCCATAAATTCGCTCATATCAATGCGAATCATGGCATCTGGGCTGTCAAACATAAACTCGGCAAGGGTTTTGCACAATTCTGTTTTACCAACACCGGTTGGCCCGAGAAACAAGAACGAGCCATTAGGGCGGTTCGGGTCAGAAAGCCCAGCACGCGAACGCCGAATGGCCGCTGATACAGAAGCTACCGCCTCTTCTTGACCGATGACTTTTTTATGCAACTCATCTTCCATGCGTAATAATTTTTCACGCTCGCCTTCCAGCATTTTACTAACCGGGATGCCAGTCCAGCGCGATACCACTTCTGCTATTTCATCGGCAGTCACTTTGTCTTGCAACAACGTAAACTGCTGCGTATCAACTTCAGAAGCCGCTAACAATTGCTTTTCGAGCTCTGGAATTTTCCCGTACTGAATCTCGCTCATCTTGGCGATATCTTGTTTGCGCTGCGCCGCATCTAACTCTAAGCGTGCCTGCTCCAATTGTTCTTTGATTTTGGCCGTGCCGGTTAGCGAGGCTTTTTCGGCTTTCCAAATTTCTTCCAAATCATTGAAGGAACGCTCAAGCGTGCCAATCTCCGTTTCAAGGTCGGTTAAACGCTGTTTCGATTCAGCATCTTTTTCTTTTTTCAACGCTTCGCGCTGCATCTTTAATTGAATGATACGGCGCTCCATCCGATCCATTTCTTCCGGCTTGGAATCGATTTCCATTCGTATGCGTGAAGCAGCCTCGTCCATTAAATCGATGGCTTTATCGGGCAGTTGCCGGTCAGCAATATAGCGGTGCGATAAAGTCGCTGCCGCTACAATGGCTGGGTCCGTTATTTCCACACCATGATGCACGGCATAGCGTTCTTTTAAACCACGCAAAATGGCAATGGTGTCTTCAACGCTAGGCTCACCGACAAAAACCTTCTGGAAGCGACGCTCAAGAGCGGCATCTTTTTCAACGTATTTACGGTATTCATCTAAGGTTGTGGCACCAATGCAATGCAATTCGCCGCGCGCCAAGGCCGGCTTCAACATATTGCCTGCATCCATCGAACCTTCAGCCTTTCCGGCGCCTACCATGGTGTGCAGTTCATCAATAAATAAAATGACATTGCCTTCTTGCTTCGACAAATCACTGAGCACCGCTTTTAAACGTTCCTCGAACTCGCCACGAAATTTCGCGCCAGCAATTAAGGCTCCCATATCTAATGAAAGCACACGACGACCACGCAGTCCTTCCGGCACTTCATTGTTGATGATGCGTTGTGCTAAACCTTCTACAATGGCTGTTTTACCAACACCCGGCTCACCAATCAGCACAGGGTTATTTTTAGTACGGCGTTGCAGCACTTGAATGGTGCGACGGATTTCTTCATCGCGGCCAATTACCGGATCAAGCTTACCAATTTCAGCTTGCGCGGTTAAATCGATGCAGTATTTTTCCAGTGCCTGACGGTTTTCTTCGGCATTGGCATCGTTCACGGTTTCGCCACCACGCAAAGTCATAATGGCGCTTTCCATATTGGCCTTAACCGCGCCGGCTTGCTTCAAAATTTTACCTAAACTGCCTTTATCTTCAGTGGCTGCCATCAAAAACCATTCGCTGGCAATAAACTGGTCATTTTGTTGTTGCGATAATTTATCTGCGGTGTTGAGCAGGCGAGCCAATTCATTGCCAACAGAAATAGCTCCAGCTTGCCCGGAAACTTTAGGCAATTGCTCAATAGCTTCGCTTAATTTTTGCTTTAGCATGGGCACATTAACGCCTGCCTGTCGTAGCAGCGGAACACTGTTGCCACCTTGCTGCTCAAGCAGAGCTAGCATTAAGTGTGCAGGTTCAATCATCGAATGATCTTTGCCCACCGCTATGCTTTGTGCATCGCTTAAGGCTTGCTGAAATTTACTGGTAAACTTATCGACTCGCATGATGTACTCCCATAAAAATAAAGCTTATTGGCTAACTTATTAAATATGGGCTTAATGTAGCGCTTCAAGCTTAGCGAAACATTGATTCAGCTCAAAGACAGGAGCGAAAATTACAATTTCGCTAATTCCGCTTTAACTTCTTTATAGCTTGGATCCAACTTTAGTGCATTTTGAAAGGCTAGTTTAGCCTCAGGTTTTTTACCACTTTTAACATACAACTGACCCATTCGATAATAGGCATTTTTGTTTTGTGGCTCATTAGTGGTGTGTGGCATGCTTAGATATTTTTTTAGTGCTGCCAAGCCTTCATCTAGAAGTTGTCCACTGAGTACACTGGTCCGTCCAATTTGATACCAAGCCACACCTGCTTTATCGTCCTGCGCCGTCCATGCACGGAAATGTTTAAAGGCATCATTCCAACGATTACTCTGTTGATAGGCAACTCCTAGCGCTAATCGAATCGTTGCATCCGCAGGCTTAGCAGCATAGGCAGTTTCATAGGATTTTAAGGCTGCACTATTATTTTTTTCGGCGAGGTAAATTTGTGCCTGGGCAAGATGGCCACGTGCCGGATCGCGCTTAGCTATTTCCTTTACTTGCAACAACGCTTTATCTTTACCACCTCCCACTACCGAGGGCGCTTGTAAGTAAAATTGTATTAAGTACTCACGCGCTTCGAGATTATTCGGATCGAGTTTGACAGTGGCCTCATAGGCATCACGCAATTTCGGCGCCATACTCATTTTCGAGAGCATACCCACTTGGCCAATATAATTACCATAGGCATTGCCTAACCAAAACTGTGCTTGGGCATTGTTAGGCGCAATTTCAACGGCTTGCTTCGCAGAATCCACCGCAGATTCCGCTTTGTCTGCCTGCAAGCGTGCTCGAGTTAGCCATATCAATGCTTCCACGTTTTTTGGATTTGCCTTGGCATACGCTTCCGCATTGGGCAAGGCTTTTTTATCGTTGGCCTCAACTTGGCTTTTGATTTCTTGCGGCGTAATTGCTTGCGCTGCCGTGCTTAACAACACACCAATAAGCAACAACAAATGACGAAATGGCATGCTGAAATACTCCGAAAATTTAGATACTATCTGCCGTACTGTAGCGAATAGTCGTTGCTGTGGTTAGTGCCAGTAGTCATAAACACATGCATCTAAAGCCCATGATTTTAATCATGGGTTGGATTTAAGCCATCCAAATAACAGAAGCCATGCGCCCAGTACGCTGTTCACGGCGATGCGAATAAAAAGCAATATCACTAATGGTGCAATAGTCGCCGCCGTATATTTTAGTGACCCCAACAGCTTGTAGACGCTGTCTTGCAATGGCATACATGTCAATCAAATAATGTCCAATACGCGTTGGCTTAAACGCTGATTCCGATAGCGGGTTGCGGCTGATGAATGCTTGGCGAACCTCTTCACCCACCTCATAACGTTGTGCGCCAGCGGCTGGCCCTAACCATGCCAGGATGGTCTCTGGTTTGGATTGCATCGCACTAACGGTTGCCTCCAACATTCCGGCCGCAAGACCGCGCCAACCGGCATGGGCTGCGGCTACTTCAGTGCCTTGCGTATTACAAAATAATACGGGCAAACAGTCTGCCGTGAGCACCGCTAACACAGAATTTTTCAGCTGGCTGATACTGGCATCCGCCATCGGTTCATCAAAGCGCGAGCCGTCGTCTAAGGCAACATCAATGCCATGCACTTGATGCAGCCAAAGCGGGCCTGATGGGAGCTGATAACTGCTTTTTAAGGATTCGCGATTATGCACAACGGTTGCCGGGCTATCGCCACAACGAGAACCTAAATTGAATTTATAAAATGGCAACTCAGAAAACCCTGGCCCTTGGCG
>JAGNUI010000116.1 GCA_017987065.1 Arenimonas sp. | reverse complement strand
CGGTTCTGTGCATCAAACCAACGACCCAAAAGTAGTTGAATATGCCGCACGTTTTGAAAAAATGTCCGTTGAACATAAGAAACTGGTTATGGATAAACTCAAAGAATTACAACGATTAAATCAAACTCATACCAAGACAAAATAAATCAGCCCCGAAAATCGAGGCTGTTTTTAAATTTAATAATTGTTCAATAGCTTTTAAAAGTACTTAACGCTTAATGCTGTAACCCAGTCTCCAATTGGTCGATAACTTATTGGCTTCAGTAATTTGTGCTGGATTCATCATTTTTTCAAGAATGCCGCGATTTCTTACTGCATTGACCTTATCACCATTGGCAACCGCCACATTAAACCAAGCATAAGCCAGTACGGGGTCTGCAGTAACGCCTGTGCCTTTGGCATATAACAAAGCCAGATTATTTTGCGCATTCGGCTCACCCTGCACAGCGGCTTTGGTAAACCACTTTAAAGCTAAAGCATTTTCTTTTGCAACGCCTTCACCGGATAGATACATCACGCCAAGTTCGTATTGTGCTCGTGGATGTCCAAGCGCAGCAGCTTTATTAAACCAGCTAACCGCCTTGGTAAAGTCTTGGCTAACGCCCTTGCCTTCAACATATTGAAGGCCAAGTCGGTATTGCGCATCAGGTACATTTTGTTCTGCAGCTTTGGTAAACCACTTGGCAGATTGCACAGGATCTTTGGCAACACCCTTACCTTCAGAATATCTAAGCCCAAGGTCGCGTTGTGCAATAGGAAAACCTTGCTCAGCTGCTTTGGCAACCCACTTGGTGGCTTGCACTGGGTCTTTGCTAACACCTTGCCCATTATCGAACATCACACCAAGATTGTATTGCGCCGGTGCGTACCCTTGGCCCGCTGATCGAGTGAGCCACTTGATTTCAAGTGCAATATCTTTAGCTACGCCATCACCTCTGTGGTAAAGAAGAGCCAGATTGTACTCTGCTTCAGGATTACCTTTTTCCGCAAGTGCTTGCGTTTTAGTAAAGTCAGGGGCTTGAGCATACGATGTTGGTGCAATGATGAGCGATGCGATGCAAAGAAGGGCGGCAGATATAAGTTTGCGCATAGGAATAGTGGTTCGTACTGGCAGTCATTTTGACGGTAAGTCATTGTACCGCAAAATTTACGCGCCATTCTGATGCAGAATAAGCTGTTAAGCTTATAGTTGGTGGGCGGTACAGGGTTCGAACCTGTGACCCTTGCCGTGTGAAGGCAATGCTCTACCGCTGAGCTAACCGCCCGTTGGCTATTATTTTAAGTGAAAGCGAATTTTCAGGCAAGGCATTAAATTTGCTTACTCATGCGTGCATTAAGCAAACTTGCCGGTGGATTGAATGATTCGGCTGTGGATTCCTGCCAATATTCACGCAAACTCGGATGATCTGGCTCCCCGTGCAATAAGCTCCCTGGCTGTAGTTGCGGATACACTTTTGATAAAGGCAAGACCATGACGCTATTCACGCGTCTGATGATATGCTCTGGTCCCAGTTGTTCAGGATGTTTCAATCCGGCAGCGGCTAATAATTCTGCTAAAGCCTTCACAGTGTTTTTTTGAAAGTGATAAACACGCTCGGATTTATCCATTGGATCGAGGCCTTTTTGTCGACTTGGATCTTGTGTAGCGACACCGGTTGGGCATTGTCCTGTATGGCACGTTTGAGATTGCAGGCAGCCTACTGCAAACATAAACCCGCGTGCAGCATTACACCAATCGGCACCAATGGCCAGCGTGCGTGCAATATCAAAGCCGGTAATAATTTTTCCAGCGGCACCAATTTTAATTTCAGAACGTAAGTTTAAGCCGACCAAAGTTTGATGCACAATCATTAAGGCTTCGCGCAAGGGCATCCCCACATGGTCTGAAAACTCCAACGGGGCCGCGCCAGTACCGCCCTCGCCGCCATCTACCACAATAAAATCGGGCAGAATTTGGCTTTGCTGCATGGCTTTAGCAATGGCAAACCATTCCCAGACATGACCAATGGCTAGCTTGAAGCCAACCGGTTTACCACCAGACAGTATGCGTAATTTATCGAGAAATTGAAGTAACTCTAAAGGTGTTGAAAAAGCCGAGTGTTTGGATGGCGACAAACAATCTTCGCCAATTTTTACGCCACGGGCTTCAGCAATTTCAGCCGTCACTTTAGCGCCTGGCAGTATGCCGCCCTGCCCTGGTTTAGCGCCTTGTGAGAGTTTTAATTCAATCATTTTGACGCTATCTCGCTGCGCGTTTTCCTTGAATTTTTGTTCACTGAAACTGCCGTCATCATTTCGGCAACCGAAATATCCTGAGCCTATATTCCAAACTAAATCGCCAGCATGCTCAAGGTGATATCGCGAAATAGAACCTTCGCCGGTATCGTGGTAGAAGCCACCTTTTTTAGCGCCTAAATTGAGTGCTCGAATGGCGTTAGCGGATAAAGCCCCAAAGCTCATCGCGGAGATATTAAACACCGCTGCTTGATAAGGCTTCGTGCAAGATTTACCGCCTACTTTAATTCTGAAGGCTTCTGTTGCAACGGCTTGCGGTTGCAAGGAATGGTTCATCCATTCGTAATTATCGACATAGACATTGCCTTGCGTGCCGAACGGTCGTTTGTCTAATTCTTGTTTGGCGCGTTGATAGACAATCGAGCGTTGTTGCCTTGAAAATGGCGCTTCTTCGGTGTCCGATTCGAACAAGTACTGGCGTAATTCGGGTCGAATGGATTCGATGATAAAGCGCGCATGGGAAAGAATCGGATAATTACGTTTAATGGCCGATTTGCGCTGCAGGACATCGTGCATTCCTACAACAACCAATGCTCCGAACAAAAATAAAAACCAGAGCGCACCGCGTTGTTCTTGTATAAGCGCAAATATCGAAATTGATAGCGCTAGGACACATAGCCAAAAAAACCATGAACGTGATAAAGGTGGCATGTTCTATATCCAAATGGTGATGTTATCGCGATTATATCTGACAGATACATAATGTAGGGGCAGACCCACGTGTCTGCCCAAATTCATCTACATATATCTAATCAAGGGCGCACACATGGGTGCACCCCTACACGCCTAAACGATCGCGCAGGTTATACCAAATTGCACCCATTGCTGTGAAAGGCACTCGAAATGCGCGCCCGCCTGGGAAAGGCAAATGTGGCAATTTAGCGAACACATCAAATCGCTCATACTGACCACGAATGGCTTCAGATAAAATGCGGCCAATTAAATGCGTATAGGTAACGCCATGACCAGAGCAACCTTGCGCGTAGTAAATATTGCTTTCCAAACGACCAACCTGCGGTAAGCGCGACAAGGTCAGCAGGAAATTACCAGTCCATGCGTAATCAATTTTAATACCTTTTAATTGCGGAAAGGTGCGTTCTAAATTTGGCCGAATATGTGCGGCAATGTCGTCTGGATCTTTGGCGCCGTAAACCACACCACCACCAAAAATAAGTCGCTTATCGGCCGAAAGACGATAATAATCCAACAGGTAATTGGTATCTTCAACACAGTAATCGGTGGGCAATACATCTTGCCAGTTAGCTAATGGTGCAGTAGCTATCACTTGCGTGCCACAAGGCATCGATTTTGCCGAAAGCTTTGGTTCTAAATCACCGATATATGCGTTGCAAGCAATCACCACAAATTTTGCGTGCACTTCACCTTTTGTAGTTTTAACGATGGCCGTTTCGCCGCGTTCAATTTTAATCACAGGTGATTGTTCAAAAATGACACCACCTAATGATTCAAATGCGCTTGCTTCACCCAAAGCTAAATTCAATGGGTGAATATGCCCACCAGTTGGGTCAATCAAAATCGCTTTATATTCATCGGTTTTAACATGCTGTTGAATCTGTGCGCCTTCAAGATATTGCATTTTTAAATCGCCATGCTTTTCCCAAAGTTCTTTGTGCTCATGCAGACCTTCTGCTTTCTTGAGCGTTTTAGCCGCATACACACCGCCATCCTTCAAATCACATTGAATATTGTATTTTGCAACACGTTCGCGAATAACCCGAGCGCCTTCAAATGCCATTTTCCCCATCGGTTCTGATACCGATTTGCCGTAGGTGGATTCAATCACATCGATGTCGCGTGAATAACTGTGAACGATTTGCCCGCCATTACGACCTGAGGCGCCCCAACCGACTTTTGCTGATTCAACAACGACAACCTTGAAGCCTGCTTCAGCCAAATGTAAGGCTGTTGATAAACCGGTATAGCCTGCGCCAACAATGCAAACATCCGTTTGAACTTTACCGACAAGCTCTGGGCGCTCAGGCTGTGGGTTTGCTGTGGCGGCGTAATAAGACGGTGCGTGTTGGTTGTTCATAGGCGGTAGTCAAATATATTTGAATAGTGTTGAAAATATTACATCAAAGCCTGCTATTTTCCTATTAAAATAAGCAGATATATGCTTATTTATAAAATATAGGGTATTAAATGCCGTTAATTGGTAGTTTTAAGTAACTGATACCATTGTCTTCCACAGGCGGAAAATGCCCGGCACGCATGTTCACTTGCACGGCAGGCAAAAGCAATATTGGCATGGATAAAGTTGCATCACGTTTTTCTCGCATGGCCACAAATTCATGGCAAGCAATGCCATTGTGTACATGGATGTTTTTCAATTTTTGATCTTTAACCAAGGTTAGATATTCAGCACTTCGTGAGGCTGGCGGGTAATCGTGACACATATACAATCTAGTGTTTTCAGGTAGAGCCAATA
>JAGNUI010000115.1 GCA_017987065.1 Arenimonas sp. | reverse complement strand
ATCGTGATGATTGCTTCATCGACAAATTTCATGATGTACTCCCAAACTGGGTTAGATATAGCTTAAATGAAAAACCCCGCAATAGCGGGGTTGTTCAAACAATCGCTTAGTGCTTATTCTGCAGGAACCACGCTCACTGTGCGGCGGCGATTAGGCCCCTTCACAGCGAAATCAACAACGCCATCTTTCAACGCATATAGCGTGTGATCGCGTCCCATGCCAACATTGGCGCCACGATGAAACTCGGTGCCGCGCTGACGGATAATGATGTTGCCTGCTTCGATAGCTTGACCACCGTAAATTTTAACGCCCAAATATTTTGGGTTTGAATCGCGGCCGTTGCGGGTCGAGCCTACGCCTTTTTTCGATGCCATGACGTGTTCTCCTCGTTTTAGGCTGTGATGCCGGTAATTTGAATTTCTGTGAAATGCTGACGATGGCCCATCTGCTTACGATGGTGCTTACGACGGCGGAATTTCACAATGCGGATTTTGTCCAAACGACCATGAGATTTCACGGTAGCTGTGACGGTTGCGCCTGAAATGCTTGGGGTGCCGATAGTGACATTTTCGCCATCGCCAATCATTAAGACATCTTTGATTTCGAAATTACTGCCTGCCTCGAGATCAATCTTCTCGACGCGCAGTGTTTCGTTGTTCATTACGCGGTATTGTTTACCGCCGGTAATTATTACTGCATACATGACCGGAATTCCTCTGTAGTTATTAGTGAGCACTCTAGCCCGAGGTCGCGGGATAGAAGCGGAATTATCCAATAATTAGCTTGCAAAGTCAACACTTACCTGACTTTTTAAGCACAAAACCAGTCTTGTGAGATATTCACATTCAGTCTACCGTCAGCCAAGGGCTTCCTGTTAAACTAATTGATTGATTAAACGGCACAAATTGCACTATGGACTTCATCCGCATTCGGGGCGCTCGCACGCATAATCTGAAGAATATCGACCTAGATTTACCGCGCGATAAATTGATTGTCATAACAGGGCTTTCAGGCTCCGGCAAGAGCTCTTTAGCCTTCGACACCATTTACGCCGAAGGCCAGCGCCGCTATGTGGAATCGTTGTCTTCCTATGCACGGCAATTCCTGAGCGTGATGGAAAAGCCTGATGTTGATCATATTGAAGGCCTGTCACCGGCCATTTCAATCGAGCAGAAATCAACCTCGCACAATCCGCGCTCAACCGTTGGCACCATTACCGAAATTTACGATTATTTGCGCTTGCTGTATGCTCGCGCTGGCATTCCACACTGCCCAGACCATAATTACCCATTAGCCGCTCAAACGGTTAGCCAAATGGTGGACCAAACCTTGGCACAAGATCCTGAACAGCGTTTTATGTTGCTTGCTCCCGTCATCAAGGATCGTAAAGGCGAACACATGCAAGTGTTCGATCAGCTACGCGCGCAAGGTTATGTGCGCGCTCGAGTGGATGGCGTGTTGTATGAATTGAGTGATGTGCCGGCTTTAGAATTGCGCAAAAAACACAGTATTGATGCCGTTATTGATCGCTTTAAACCCCGCGAAGAAATGAAACAGCGATTGGCTGAAAGTTTTGAAACTGCCTTAAAATTGGGCGATGGCAACGCCGAAATAGCACCTATGGAAAATGCCGACGCTGCGAGTATTTTATTTTCCTCAAAATACAGTTGCCCAGTATGTGATTATTCATTAACAGAGTTAGAACCACGACTGTTTTCATTTAACTCACCGATGGGTGCTTGCTCTTCATGTGATGGCTTGGGCGTAGCGCAATTTTTCGATGCCAGCAAAGTCGTTTTACATCCAGAGCTCAGTTTAGCGGCTGGAGCTATCCGTGGCTGGGATCGCCGTAATGCCTACTATTTTCAACTCATTCACTCCTTAGCAAAACATTTTCAGTTTGACGTTGAAAGCTCTTGGCAAGAATTATCGGAAGCGGTGCAACAAGCCGTTTTATATGGCAGTGGCAAGCAAGAGATTAATTTTACCTACATGACTGAATCGGGCGGTCGAACGGTTCGTAAACATGTTTTTGAAGGCATCATTCCAAACCTCGAACGGCGCTATAAAGAAACAGAATCTTCCGCGGTTAAAGAAGAGCTGAGTAAATTTATTGCCATGCGCGAATGTCCTAGTTGTCAGGGAGCGCGTTTGAATCGTTCGGCACGCCATGTTTTAGTGGGCGATAAAAACCTAACCGAAATCAGCCGGCTTTCTATTGAAAACTGCACGCAGTTTTTTGAAACGATTAAAGTACCGGGCTGGCGCGGTGAAGTGGCTGCGAAAATTGTTAAAGAAATTCTTGAGCGCCTAAAATTCTTAATGGATGTTGGCTTGGATTATTTAAGCCTAGAGAGAAAAGCAGATACGCTTTCCGGTGGCGAGGCACAACGAATTCGCCTAGCCTCGCAAATTGGTGCCGGTTTAGTGGGCGTCATGTATGTCCTTGATGAGCCGTCCATTGGGTTACATCAGCGTGATAATGAGCGCTTGCTAAGCACGCTAACGCGCTTACGTGACATCGGCAACACCGTGATAGTGGTTGAGCATGATGAAGATGCCATTCGCGCCGCCGATCATATTGTTGATATTGGTCCAGGCGCCGGCATTCATGGCGGACAAATTATTGCGCAAGGCAAATTACAAGATATTCTTGATGCAAAAAATTCACTGACTGGCGATTATTTATCGGGCAAGAAAAGCATTGCCCTGCCGAATAAACGTCATAAAGCCAACCCTAAAATGCAACTGCAGTTGAAAGGCGCCACTGGCAATAACCTAAAAGCGGTTGATCTCACCTTATCAGCCGGTTTGTTTACTTGTGTCACTGGCGTTTCAGGTTCTGGTAAATCCACACTCATTAACGATACCTTGTTCCCGATTGTTGCCAATGAACTCAATGGCGCATCACATACCATTGCACCCTATCAATCCGTTACAGGCGTGGAGCTGTTTGATAAAGTGGTGGATATTGATCAATCTCCAATTGGTCGCACCCCGCGCTCAAACCCAGCAACCTATACCGGTTTGTTCACGCCTTTGCGCGAATTGTTTGCGCAAGTACCGGAATCCAGAGCACGCGGTTACGCACCAGGACGATTTAGCTTTAATGTTAAAGGTGGCCGCTGTGAAGCATGCCAAGGCGATGGCTTAATTAAAGTAGAAATGCACTTCTTGCCAGATGTCTATGTGCCCTGCGATGTTTGCCACGGCAAGCGCTATAACCGTGAAACATTGGAAATTTTATATAAAGGTTATACCATTCACGATATTTTAAATATGACCATAGAAGATGCATTGGAACTGTTTAAAGTAGTACCAACGCTGGCAAGAAAACTCGACACACTTATGGATGTTGGTTTGAGTTATATCAAGCTGGGTCAATCAGCGACTACTCTCTCCGGTGGTGAAGCGCAACGTGTGAAATTATCGAAAGAATTATCACGGCGCGATACCGGCCGCACTTTATATATTCTCGACGAACCCACAACTGGCCTACATTTTCACGACATCGACCACTTGCTTGGCATCTTGCATAAACTTCGCGATGATGGCAACACGGTGGTGGTGATTGAACATAATTTAGACGTGATTAAAACCGCAGATTGGATCATCGATTTAGGCCCTGCAGGCGGCCATAAAGGCGGGCAAATTATTGCACAAGGCACACCTGAGCAAATTGCCGTTCATCCCGATTCACACACGGGCCGTTTCTTAGCACCCTTATTAAAAGGAACACGATAATGCAACAACCCATATTTAGTCACTCCATGGCTGTGCGCTGGCGCGAAATGGATGCCCTAGGGCATGTTAATAACGCACAATATTTAAGCTATGTTGAGGAAACTAGGGTGTTATGGTTTGGCACCATGCACTCGGATTGGCAAGCGCAACAGAGCGCGCCAATAGTAGCCGGCATACATATGGATTTTCGCAAACCGTTGCACTGGCCAGAAAAAATTGTGGTTTCATTATATGCCATGAAAAAAGGCACCAAAAGTGCCACCATCGGGCACCGCATTGTTAGCGCAGAAAATGCCGAACTGGTTTATGCTGAAGGTTATACGGTGATGGTTTGGGTCAATAAAGATGGCGAAACCACTGCTCTGCCTGAATATGTAACGAAACTTTTCGACTGACCGCAAACTTAAAATACTGGAATAACCATGATAGAAACTATTACCCATGATTCACTCGTTGAAATTAAACTCAACCGCCCACCGGTTAATGCGCTTAACTTTGAATTGCTCGATCAGCTGGTTGTAACGCTTGAGAAGGTTATTGCATCTGACGCCAAAGGTATTGTGCTCAGCGGTGGCACCAAAGTATTTTCCGGCGGATTGGATGTACCGTATTTACTGCAATGCTCAACACCAGAACTGAAAGCCTGTTGGTCGCGCTTTTTCGATGCGGCACGCACCATTGCCAAATCCCCCGTTCCTGTTGCTGCTGCCATTGCCGGCCATAATCCAGCCGGTGGTTGCGTGTTGTCTTTGTGCTGCGATTATCGCGTGATGGCTGAAGGTCCATTTCGCATTGGCTTGAATGAAACACAAGTTGGTCTTGTTGTGCCTGAAGCTATTCAATATTTAATGCGCCGTATTGTAGGGCCGCACCGTGCCGAGCGCTTGGTGGTCGCTGGCGCGATGGTTGAATCGCAAAAAGCTTTCGAATTAGGCATCATCGATGAGCTTGCGTCACAAGAAGCAGTAACCGAAGTGGCTTTGAATTGGTTACGCAAACACGCCGCGCTA
>JAGNUI010000018.1 GCA_017987065.1 Arenimonas sp. | reverse complement strand
ATTAAATACGCGCAAATACCAGTGGTTGCGGCAGTTCGTGGTTTAGCATTAGGTGGCGGCTGTGAATTCCAAATGCATGCTGCTCGCACCGTGTTCGCATTGGAAAGCTACATCGGGCTCGTTGAGGCAGGTGTTGGTTTGTTGCCGGCCGGTGGCGGTTTGAAAGAAATAGCAACACGCGTTGGCTTAGCTGGAGGCGATGTTTTTGCCGGTTTAAAGCCATATTTCGAAGCCATTGCCATGGGCAAAGTATCTGGCTCAGCCCTTGAAGCGAAAGAACTTAAATTAGCACGTGAGTCAGACATCGTGGTTTTCAATGCCTTTGAACTCTTGCATGTTGCTAAAGCACAAGTTAAAGCCATGGCCGAATCGGTCTATCGTCCGCCCATGTTAGCTAAAAATATTCCAGTAGCTGGCAGTATTGGTATCGCTACATTCAAAATGATGCTGGTCAACATGCTTGCCGGTGGATTTATTTCCGATCACGATATGGAAGTGTCCACTCGTATTGCTACGGTATTGTGTGGTGGCGATGTTGATCGCGGCACATTAGTTGATGAGCAGTGGTTGTTAAACCTTGAGCGTGAACATTTTGTCGCTTTAGCTTTAATGCCAAAAACCCAAGAACGGATTGCCTTCATGTTGAAAAACGGCAAACCTTTGCGCAACTAATTCAGGAACTACAAAATGAAAAAAATTCAAGAAGCCTATATCGTAGCAGCAACACGTACTCCGGTTGGCAAAGCGCCACGTGGTGTTTTTAAAAACGCCCACCCTGCCGATTTGTTGGCACATTGTTTAAAACATGCTGTTGCGCAATCCCCGGGCATAGATGCCTCGCGCATTGATGATGTGATTGTTGGTTGCGCGATGCCTGAAGGCGAGCAAGGCATGAATGTGGCAAGAATTGGCGCGTTATTGGCTGGCTTACCGCAGTGTGTATCTGCCCAAACCATCAATCGCTTTTGTTCTTCTGGTTTGCAAGCCGTGGCATTAGCTGCTGATCGCATTCGCTTAGGCGAAGCCGATTTAATGCTTGCAGCCGGTACAGAGTCAATGAGCATGGTTCCAATGATGGGTAATAAAATTGCAATGGCACCATCGGTGTTTGAAGATGAAAATGTTGCTATTGCCTATGGCATGGGCATTACGGCTGAAAACGTTGCAGCGCAATGGAATATCTCTCGCGAAGATCAAGATACATTTGCTTTTGCTTCACATCAAAAAGCATTAGCTGCACAGCAAGCGGGGTATTTTAATGATGAGATATCCCCATACGAACTTACCATCCGCAGTGCAAATTTAAACAATGGGCAAATCATCACGCGTCAAAAAATCATCAGTCTCGATGAAGGCCCTCGTGCTGATACCAGCGTTGAAAGCCTTGCAAAACTTCGGGCCGTATTTAAAGCGCGTGGCTCAGTAACGGCCGGTAATAGCTCACAAATGTCTGATGGCGCAGGTGCAGTAATGCTCGCTTCTGAACAGGCCATTAAAGATTATGGCTTAACGCCACTTGCGCGTTTTGTCAGCTTCTCTGTTGCCGGCGTAGCACCAGAAATTATGGGTATTGGCCCGATTGCCGCTATTCCAAAAGCATTAAAACAAGCTGGCCTAAATCAGGATCAACTGGATTGGATTGAACTGAATGAAGCCTTTGCCGCACAGGCCTTGGCAGTGATTCGTGATTGTAAATTAGATGCCAGCAAAGTTAATCCATACGGCGGTGCGATTGCACTTGGCCATCCATTGGGCGCAACTGGCGCAATTCGTACAGCAACAATCGTGCATGGTATGAAACGCGCACAGCATAAATACGGCATGGTCACCATGTGTATTGGTACAGGCATGGGTGCTGCCGGTATTTTTGAATCCTTGTAATTAAATGTGGCATAAAAAAACACCGCGTAGTGCGGTGTTTTTTTTTGGACAAAATTCATCAATTAATGATGATGGCCGCCCTCACCATGCACATGACCGTGACTGATTTCTTCCTCAGTTGCTTCACGAACAGTAACCACTTCAACGGCAAAGAACAAATCCTGACCAGCTAAAGGGTGATTGCCGTCAACGGTAACGGTTGTTTCATCAACAGCGGTCACAGTGACAGTCATGCCACCTTGTGGGGTTTGTGCTTGAAATTGCATACCAACTTCAATATCATCAACACCTTGGAAGGCATCACGAGGCACTTGTTGGACCATGAAATCCTGATGTTCACCGTAGCCTTCTTCGGCAGAAACGTTAACATCTAATTTGTCACCGACACCTTTACCGGCTAATGTATTTTCTAAACCAGGTACAATTTGGCCTTGACCGTGCAAATACGTCAAAGGCTCATTGCCTGCAGAGCTGTCGATCACTTTGCCGTCTTTATCGGTCAGTGTGTAATGAAAGCTGACTACGCTATTTTCTGTAATTTTCATAAAATAATTCCAAGAATGATTAATCCAAGTGTCTTTAAAACAAAAACCCCGAATCAACGGGGTTTTGTAAAGACTTTAACGTCTTTGCATTACTCAGGCTGAACTTCGTCAGCTTGCATGCCTTTTTGGCCTTTAACGAGCTTAAAGGTTACTTTTTGGCCTTCTTTCAACGATTTGAAACCGTTGCCTTGAATCGAACGAAAATGAACGAATACATCTTCGCCGCTTTCTGGGGTAATGAAACCAAAACCTTTAGCATCATTGAACCACTTCACGGTACCTACTTGACGATCTGACATTGTAAAACTCCTAATAAACAAGAAAACCCACCCGAAGGTAGGACTGTTTTGCTAGGAAAATCGCGATGTTACGATGAAGGCGGACACAAAATCTACCGCATCGGGCCACAAGCCACGTAGGCCCTGAGCAAAATCAGTACGCGTACTATACAGCAAGAGTCAATAAAAAACCAACAAATATATGATTTTTTTGAAATTGATTGGATATATTTGCTGACTTGTTCATAAAAGAATTATCATGTGCGTGCTGAATGAATAGTTTTTTAACTAATCTTCTTGTAATTATTGAATTATCTTATTGATTTGGATGGGTTTAATGTCTTCTGCCTATATTAAAGAAGTAGTATTAGACGTTCGTCATTGGACTGACGACTACTTCAGCTTCATTGTCGCGCGTGATGACGGTTTTCGTTTCGAAAACGGGCAATTCGTCATGATTGGCATCGAAGTGGACGGAAAACCGTTAATGCGCGCTTATTCGATTGCAAGCGCCAATTGGGAAGAACACCTGGAGTTTTTTAGTATTAAAGTGCCAAATGGGCCACTCACCTCTCGACTGCAACACATGCAAGTGGGTGACACGCTTTTGATAAGCCGCAAACCAACCGGCACATTATTAATATCTGATGTGCATCCAGGCAAAGTTTTATACCTGCTTTCGACAGGCACTGGTTTAGCGCCTTTCCTTGCCACCATTAAAGATCCTGAAACCTACGAGCGATTTGAGCATATCGTTTTAGTTCATGGTGTACGCTATCAACATGATCTTGCGTATGCCGATTACATTCGCAACGAATTACCGCGTCATGAGTATTTAGGCGAACAAATTTCTCGTCAGTTGCATTATGTTCCGGTGGTTTCTCGTGAGCCGTTTGCATTGCATGGCAGAGCCACCGAATTATTAGCCAATGGCGCAATTCCAGCATCAATCGGCTTGCCACCTCTCAATCCTGAAACCGACCGCGCGATGATTTGCGGTAGCCCGCAGATGTTGGCCGACTTCAGAAGCATCTTAGATAGCCGTGGCTTTATCGCATCAAGCAAAATTGGCCAAGCTGGCCATTACGTTTTTGAACGCGCTTTTGTTGAAAAATAACAAGCCAAAACAAGTGAAATAAGGCATAATATCAAGCTGATAACATCAGTTGTCAGTCAATCCCATACTTTCAGGAGCCCTCCATGTCCGACTCCTTCGCGACGCGCGATCAATTGTCCGTAAACGGTCAAAATTACACTATTTTCAGCCTGCAAAAACTAGGTCAACAATACGATATCAGCAAGCTTCCGTATTCAATGAAAATTCTATTGGAAAACTTATTACGCTGTGAAGATGGCGTTTTAGTCAGCAAAGAATCCATTCAAGCCGTAGCGCAATGGGATGCTAAAAAAGAGCCTGAAACTGAAATTGCCTTTATGCCAGCACGTGTTGTGTTGCAAGATTTCACCGGCGTGCCTTGTGTCGTTGATTTAGCGGCCATGCGTGATGCCGTGGTTAAATTAGGCGGTTCTGCATCAAACATCAATCCACTCATTCCATCTGAGTTAGTCATCGATCACTCGGTGCAAGTAGATGTTTTTGGTAAGCGCTCTGCCCTTGATGACAATGGCAAAATTGAATTTGAACGCAATGGTGAGCGTTATAGCTTCCTGCGTTGGGGTCAAAAAGCCTTTGATAATTTTAAAGTGGTGCCACCTAATACCGGCATCGTGCACCAAGTCAACTTGGAAAATCTTGCTCGTGTAGTCATGGAGCGCACCATCGATGGCGTGCGTTATGCATTCCCTGATAGCGTGTTCGGCACTGACTCACACACCACCATGATTAATGGCATTGGCGTATTGGGCTGGGGTGTTGGCGGTATTGAAGCAGAAGCTGCTATGTTGGGCCAGCCTTCCTCGATGCTAATTCCTCAGGTGGTGGGCTTTAAACTAACCGGCAAATTGCCTGAAGGTGCTACAGCAACCGATTTGGTATTAACCGTGACACAAATGTTGCGTAGCCATGGCGTGGTGGGTAAGTTCGTTGAATTTTTCGGTGAAGGTTTAAACCACTTGCCACTTGCAGACCGTGCCACCATTGCCAATATGGCACCCGAGTATGGCGCCACATGCGGAATTTTCCCAATCGATAGCGAATCCTTAAACTACCTCCGTTTATCAGGGCGTGATGAAGAATTAATTGCACTGGTTGAAGCGTATGCCAAAGCGCAGGGATTATGGCGCACTGACGTTGAAGCAAATTACAGCGCCGTTCTCAGTTTGGATATGGCCGAAATTAAGCCATCCTTAGCTGGTCCAAAACGTCCGCAAGATCGCGTTCTGCTGACCGATTTAAAACAAAATAGCCAAACCAATCTGGCTGCTTTTGCAGAATCGCGCGCTAAGAAAAATGCCGATGCCAGCGGTTCAGTCCAAACTAGCATTAACGGACAGGCCGTTGAAATGAAAGACGGTGCGGTGGTGATTGCTGCCATAACATCCTGCACCAACACGTCAAATCCTGCCGTGATGCTTGGCGCAGGGCTGTTGGCCCGCAAAGCTGCTGCACGAGGCTTGAAGCCAGCCCCATGGGTCAAAACATCTTTAGGGCCTGGCTCCTTAGTGGTCACCGATTATTTGAAAAAAGCGGATGTGCTAAAAGATTTAGAAGCGCTTGGATTCTATGTGGTGGGTTATGGTTGCACCACCTGCATCGGCAACTCTGGCCCTTTACCACCTGAAGTCAGCGCAGCTATTGCAGCTGGCGACCTAACCGTAGCATCGGTGCTGTCGGGCAATCGCAACTTCGAAGGCCGTGTGCATGCTGAAATCAAGATGAACTACTTGGCATCGCCACCGTTAGTGGTTGCCTATGCACTTGCTGGCACTGTGAATATTGACCTCAGCACCGAACCATTGGGTAAAGATACTACGGGCAATGATGTATTTTTGAAAGATATTTGGCCAAGCAATCAAGAAATCAGCGATGCCATAGTGTCCTCAATTGGCCCAGATATGTTTAAGAAAAACTACGCCGATGTGTTTATGGGCGATTCGCGCTGGAATCAAATTGCATCGCCTGAAGGTGAAAGTTTTGCTTGGAGTGACGATTCTACTTACATCAAAAACCCACCCTACTTCGATGGCATGAGCATGGAAATCGGCAGCATCAATGATATCCATAATGCTCGGGTATTGGGATTATTCGGAGACTCCATCACCACCGATCACATCTCGCCTGCAGGCAATATTAAAGGTAGTTCACCAGCTGGCCAATTCTTGCAATCACGTGGCGTTAAGCCGGTTGATTTCAATTCATATGGTTCGCGTCGTGGCAACGATGATGTGATGGTACGCGGTACATTTGCCAATATCCGCATCAAAAACTTGATGTTTGGTGGCGAAGAAGGCGGCAACACTATTCACTACCCTAGTCATGACAAACTGGCCATTTATGACGCAGCCATGCGTTATAAAGCCGATAACGTTGCTTTAGTGGTCATTGCCGGCAAGGAATACGGTACCGGATCTTCACGCGATTGGGCTGCTAAAGGCACCACTTTACTCGGCGTTAAATCGGTCATTGCTGAAAGCTTTGAGCGTATTCACCGTTCTAACTTGGTAGGTATGGGTGTTTTACCATTGCAATTTATGGATGGAGAAAGTGCTACAACACACGGATTGAAAGGCGATGAGTCATTTGATATAACTGGGTTAAAAGATGGCGAAGGAAAAATCGCTGATATCAAAGCCACTTCTCCAGACGGAACAAGCAAGTCTTTCAAAGCTAAGGTTTTATTACTTACACCGAAAGAAGTAGAGTATTTCCGCCATGGCGGTATTTTGCATTATGTGCTGCGTCAACTGGCAAGCCGCAAAGCGGCTTAATTGTTTCAATGATAGTAAAAATTAAATGCGGCTTAGGCCGCATTTTTTTATGTGTAATTAATACTTGTCAGTTTATAGAGCTTATGCTCAAATAAAGAAATCCTAGATAAAGAACTTATAACCTATGAGCACCAATCGCCCTTGGCTAAACAGCTACGAAGCTAACACTCCCACTGAAATTGATATTAACGAATTTCCGTCAATCGTTTCGGTGTTGGACAAAGCAATCAAAGATTATGCCGATCGCCCTGCATTTTCTAATTTTGGCAAACAATTAACCTATCGTGAAATTGATAAGTTGAGTAGCCAATTTGCTAACTATCTTATTCACGAATTGAAATTAAAGAAAGGCGATCGTGTTGCCATTATGATGCCGAATGTGTTGCAGTATCCGATTGCAATTTTTGGTGTGCTACGCGCCGGCTTAACGGTGGTTAATACCAATCCTTTATACACCGCACGCGAGTTGAAACACCAACTGGAAGATTCAGGCGCATCAGCATTAGTGGTTATGGAAAATTTTGCCGCCACTGCACAGGAAATCCTTAAAGAAACTAAAATTAAGCAGGTCATCACCACCAGCATTGGTGAAATGCTCGGTCCCAAAGGCTTGTTCATTAATTTTATGTTGAAATATGTCAAACAGGCTATTCCAGCATTTGATTTACCTGATTCAATCACCTTCAAAAGTGCTTTATCTAAGGGAAGCAAATATACGCTACCGTCAATTAGTTTGCGTCATGAAGATATTGCCTTTCTTCAATACACGGGTGGCACAACTGGTGTTGCCAAGGGCGCTATGCTTAGCCACGGCAATCTTGTGGCCAACATGATGCAAAGTTCTGCGTGGCTAGGACATGACTTGCAAGAAGGCAAAGAAATCATTATCACCGCATTACCGCTTTACCATATCTTTGCACTAACCGCGAATTGCTTGGTATTTATGAAGTTTGGTGGTATGAATTATCTCATCACCAACCCCCGCGATATGCCAGGATTTGTCAAAGAATTGAAGGCCAGTAATTTCACGGCAATTACCGGTGTAAATACGCTTTTCAACGGATTGTTAAACACACCAGGCTTTGATCAACTGGATTTTTCAAAAGTAAAATTTTGCTTAGGCGGCGGCATGGCAGTACAACGGGCCGTTGCAGAACGTTGGAAAAAAGTCACCGGCGTTACTCTGATTGAAGCATACGGCTTAACTGAAACCTCACCCGCTTGTTGTATGAATCCTACTCATTTGAAAGAATTTAACGGTTCAATTGGACTGCCTATTCCTTCCACTGTTTGCTGTATTCAAGACGATGATTTTAATATATTGCCGCAGGGTGAAATTGGTGAGCTCTGTGTTAAAGGCCCGCAAGTGATGGTTGGTTACTGGCAGCGTGACGATGAAACCGCAAAGGTTATTGATACCAATGGTTGGTTGCACACCGGCGATGTTGCCAAAATGGATGATCAGGGCTTTTTCTATATTGTTGACCGCAAAAAAGACATGATTCTTGTTTCAGGTTTCAATGTTTACCCGAATGAAATTGAAGATGTAATCGCATCCATGCCGGGTGTTCTTGAAGTTGCGGCAGTTGGCGTACCTGATGAAAAATGCGGTGAAGCCATTAAAATTGTGGTGGTAAAAAAAGACCCTAATTTAAGCGCGGAAGATATTAAAGCGCATTGTCGTGAAAACATGACAGGCTATAAACAACCACGCATTATTGAATTCCGAACAGAATTGCCAAAAACCAATGTGGGCAAGATTCTGCGGCGTGAATTGCGCGATGCTGTCATAACAAAATGATTTAAGGGCGCAGAGGCGCCCTTTCTTTTGCTATTCCAACCACAAGCGTATTCGAAAGCCTTATAATTTAAGGATGAAAATAGCACCTGCACTTGTTACCACAGCCCTGCCCTACGCCAATGGACCTCTGCATTTGGGCCATTTAGTTGGCTACATACAAGCCGACATTTGGGTGCGCGCGCGTCGCTTAGCTGGCGGAACAACGCATTTTGTGTGTGCCGACGATACCCACGGCACGCCCATTATGCTCGCCGCTGAAAAAGCCGGTATGAGCCCAGAGGCCTTTATCGCTTCTATTCAGGCCAGCCACGAAGCAGATTTCAAAGCTTTTTCGGTTGATTTCGATCATTACGACTCAACCAATTCCGAGCGCAATAAAAATTTGACGCAACAAATTTATGCGTCACTGCAAGCACGTGGCAGTATTGCAGTACGTACCATTAATCAAATGTTCGATCCAGAAAAGCAAATGTTTCTGCCTGATCGTTACATCAAAGGAATTTGCCCCAAGTGCAATACAGCCGACCAATACGGCGACAACTGCGAAAATTGTGGCGCCACCTATTCGCCTACTGAGTTGATTAATCCGGTTTCAGTGGTATCTGGTGCCATGCCAATTTTGAAAGAATCCGAACACTACTTCTTTAAATTGGGCGATTACACGCAATTTTTAAACGACTGGCTCAAACACGATGTTGCGCATGACGGCATAAAAACCAAACTGCGCGAATGGTTGGATGCCGATGGTGGCTTACGTGATTGGGATATTTCCCGTGATGCGCCGTATTTCGGTTTTGAAATTCCAGGCGCACCGGGTAAGTTTTTTTATGTTTGGCTCGATGCACCCATTGGTTATTTATCTAGCTTCCAAGCCCATTGTGAAAAAAATCATATCGATTTCACGCAATTTCTATCGGCTGATAAAAATTTAAATTCTGAAACAGAACTCCATCATTTCCTTGGCAAAGACATCGTCAACTTCCACGGTTTATTTTGGCCAGCGGTGTTGCATGGCGCGGGTTATCGCTCGCCTACAGCCTTACACGTTAATGGCTATTTAACCGTCAATGGCGCCAAAATGTCGAAGTCGCGCGGCACCTTTGTTATGGCACGAAGCTACCTCAATGCAGGCCTCGCACCGGAAGCACTACGTTACTATTTCGCCAGCAAATCCAGCTCTGGCGTAGCCGATTTAGATTTAAACCTTGAAGATTTTGTAGCAAAAGTGAATGCCGATATTGTTGGCAAGTTCGTCAATATTGCCAGTCGTTGCGCCGGTTTTATCAATAAGCAATTTGATGGGCAACTTGCAGCCGAGTTAGATGATGTAGAAACATACACGCATTTTGTCAGTGAATTTTCAACTATACAACAATCGTATTTAAGTACCGATATAGCCCTTGCCGTGCGGCAAACAATGGCTTTAGCTGACATTGCCAATCGTTATATTGACGATCAAAAGCCTTGGGTTCTAGCAAAAAATCCTGAGCAAGCACAAAAGCTGCATGCCGTGTGCACACAAGCATTAAATCTATTTCGAGTACTTGCATTGGCACTTAAACCCATACTGCCGCAAGCAAGCGCTCAGGCTGAGCTTTTTTTAAATGCACCGATTTCGCAATGGAGTGATTTCAAAGCGCCATTATTGAAACACCGAATTGAAGCGTACAGTCCCTTATTCACGCGCATTGATCCGAAACATATTCAAGCAATGACTGACGCATCGACTGAAACCGTCAATAAACCCGAATCGGTCAAGTCTGTTGCAATCAAGGCAGATACAGCTAAACCTGTCGCGACCAAGGTCGCTCCTACAACAGATACCGTGGATATTTCCGATTTTGCGAAATTGGATTTACGCATCGGCAAAGTTTTAGAATGCAGCTTTGTTGAGGGCTCCGATAAACTGTTACGTTTTTTATTGGATGCCGGTGATTTAGGGCAACGACAAATTTTCTCTGGTATACGTGCCAGTTACTCCGAACCGGAAAATTTACTCGGGCGCAACGTTGTTTTCATTGCTAATCTGGCGCCACGAAAAATGCGCTTCGGCATTTCTGAAGGCATGATTCTCTCGGCTGGCGACGACAACGCACTGTACTTACTTGATACAGACGCCGGCGCACTTCCAGGTCATCCGGTTAAATAATCAACACATGGCTTTAACCCCGCAAGAGCTTCATGAGCGTGCTGAGGCAATCAACGCCCTTCTGCCACAAACCCAATGCGGTCTTTGTTCTTATGCGGGTTGCAAACCCTATGCTGAGGCAATAGCAAGTGGACACGCGGCTATTAACCAATGCCCACCGGGTGGTTTAGCTGGAATTAGTGCTTTATCAATATTACTTGATATACCAGAACTGCCTTTGAATGTTGAACATGGTGAAACACAACCTGAAAGCGTGGTGATTATTCGTGAGGCTGAATGTATTGGCTGCACAAAGTGTATTCAGGCCTGCCCAGTTGATGCAATTGTGGGCGCATCTAAACTCATGCACACGGTTTTAGCGCAATACTGCACCGGCTGTAACTTGTGTATTCCGCCATGTCCTGTTGATTGCATTGATATTGTGTTTGTTTAAAGCCGCTCTAGCTTATAACCCTTGGCTTTTAATTTTCGCACCAAGCCATCGGGGCCAATTAAATGTAGCGCTCCAACCACCACTAATACATCTTGCTCTGAATTTTTATCTAATAAATTTTGTAACTTCGGCAACCAAGCATTATTACGCTCAACATTAATTCGTTTATAAAGATCAGGATATTCCTGCTTCATTTTATGAACAACAATCTTTTCCATGCCAGGAACATCGCCAACTTTCCATAATTCATGCAACTTATTTAATTCACTTTTCTGCGTATCGGCTGGCTGCAAAGACTCTTGCAATAGCTCAATTTGAGTATTCATACTCATACCATCAAATAAGCCAATTTGCTGCTGCGCTTGCTCAAGCCCAATACTTGGCTTTTTTATGTTGCTTGCTTGAGCTTGACCCATAAAATGCTGATCAACACCCTGCTCTGCTTTAAATCCTTCGGATTGGGATTGACTATTACTAATAATCAGGGCGATATACCAAGGTTTTAAACGTTGAACTACTTCAACGCGATAGGTTGGATTTCTCTGCATCCATTGCAAAAGCAATTGCCATGTTTTTTCAGGTAAATGTTGCTGCAGATTTTCTGAGGCTGGCAAAAATCCGGCTTGTTGCATTTGACGTGCTAGATCAATTGATTGTAATTGTTCCGGCGCCACTTCAAAGGCTAATAGTTCAGCATCAGTGTAGGCATCTTGAACCACTTGCGATAAAGGATAATCGGATGGTTTTAGGGCATGAAATGAGCCCAACAAATATAAGCAATTATCACTATCACAGGCCTTCCAAATAGCCGGCGTACTCGGTTTTGCATTTGCGCAAGCCACTAGTGCCACAGAGCAAACAATAGCAATTAAAGATGCTTTCATTTAAATTTTTCGCGGCTTTTTTTCGCCTGCTCGAACAGCAAGATCGATGCGATTAGTATCCGGTGGCATGGGGCACGTTGAAAAATCAGTAAAGGCGCATGGGGGGTTGTAAGCTTTGTTAAAATCCAATTCAGTGTTACCGCTGGCATCTGGGTATTCAGCATAAACGAATCGCCCAGCTGGATACGAATCATGCCCAGAGGTTAAGTCGGCAAAAACGACAAACAAGCGATGATCACCTTCGTCTAAGGCTTCCAAGCTATAATTTTTTTCGCCATAGCTAAACTCTAGAATGCCAGGGTTCATCATTGGCTCAATCATTCCTAAAATATTGACCACATCTAAGGTTCTGCCTGCCTCATGCGCTGTAAATTTTGCTACCACACGAAAGCTACGGTCGATTTCAAAATAGTCCAATCCGTTGAATCCAAGTAAAGCAGCAGATTGCGAATCGCGAACACGAAGTGCCAATTTACCGCCCCGCTCGATGACGATAAAATTTGCTCTGCCATCACTAAATCCAACGACTGTTGGGGTGCCGAGTGAGTCCGACTGAAGCTTACTTTTACCAAGCGCCGGAGCACCATCAATGGTTACTGGCACACCGGATTCAGGCTGAAACGACAGCGTGTTTTCAGCCGAGACAGTGATTAATCCAAGTGTTTTCGGGCCAACACTCAATCGAGTACCATTAGATTCTGCTGAACCTACTCGAGTTGGACCGTTTTTTGGTAACCAGTGCATGCCGACTAATGATAACCAGCCATCAGGAGTGGTTAGTTTATCGACACGGTCTTTTCGCCAAGCGAATATTTCTGCATTGTGTTGTTTTTTCATGAGTGCTTCTTTGGCTAATTGATCCGCATTGGGTCCAGAATTGCACGATGCAATACATAGACTGATTAATAGGAATAAAACATTTCGCATAAGTGTTAGCGTCCGCGTAAAAATAATTTATCTAATTCTGATTTACTCAATTGCACCCAGGTCGGTCGGCCATGATTGCATTGTCCTGACCGCTCAGTGTGCTCCATTGCCCGTAATAATGCATTCATTTCAGTTAAGCTCAACTTACGATTGGCACGAACGGAACTATGGCAAGCCATAGAAGAAAGTAAGTTGTTTTGTGCTTCTTGCAGTTTCTTTGAAGCACCAAATTCTCGGAATTCGGAAAGCACATCTAAAAAAAGCTGCTTAGCATCTAAGTCAGCTAATAAGCTGGGCACTGCTTTTACAGAAACTGTTTGTGGGCCCGTACGAATCACCTCAAATCCTAATTCCTGTAAATTATTGCACAGTTGCTCGCTGTCAGAAGCTTCAGATTCGCTCAAAGCCACTGAAACGGGCACTAACAACGTTTGCGTTTTAATTCCATCATGCGTTTGCGCTGCTTTAAGTTGTTCATAAGTAATCCGCTCATGGGCTGCATGCATATCCACTAAAATTAAGCCGGCATGATTTTCGGCCAGGATGAAAATGCCATGAAGCTGCGCTAGAGCAAAACCAAGGGGTGGTAGACCAACAGGCGCCAATTGCTCAGGCAAAACATCCGATGAACTTGTTGCGCTGTACAAGCTTTGATAATGAGCCATATTTTCATGAATAGGCATCGATAAAACGCTCTGACTGAATGCCGGCTGTGCAGAGAAATTTGAATAAGACGTTGGATTATTGCTCTGTTGCGCCGTTATTGCATTGGCAACACCGGCACGGGTTTCTGCCATCAGTCGATGCAGGCTACGATAAATGAAATCGTGCACTGAACGCCCATCACGAAAACGAACTTCATGTTTGGCGGGGTGCACATTAACATCAACGCGACGCGGATCTATGCTTAAAAATAAAACAAATGCAGGGTATCGGCCGTGATACAAAACATCGGCATAGGCCTGCTTCACAGCATGCGCTACGGTTTTATCGCGAATGGCGCGGCCATTAACAAAGAAAAACTGTTGGTCCGCTGAAGATCGTGAGGCTGTAGGCAACCCTACCCAACCACTCAATTGCATCTCTTGGTTCACTTCGTTGACTTCAATACATTGCGAAGTAAATTCTGAGCCGAGTACTTGTGACACTCGCGAAATTCGTTGTTCAGCATCGCGAATCGGCCTATACAGTTTGCTGTCTTTGCCATTATGTCGAATTCGTAGTTCTACTTCGGGCTTTGCTAAGGCCAATGAGCGTAACCAATCTTCAATATGGGTTAATTCGGTGCGTTCGGTTTTCAGGAATTTTCGACGTGCTGGCACATTATAGAAAAGGTCTCGAACTTCAATAGTACAACCTTCCGGGTGAGCATCAGGGCAGACATTGCCAACTACGCCACCTTCAATAGAAAGCATCGCGCCATGGACTTGCTGACTTGTTTTAGAACGAATGCTAAAACGCGAAACTGATGCAATCGAAGGCAAGGCTTCGCCACGAAAGCCTAACGTTAGAACTTGTTCCAGATCGTTCAAGCTGGCAATTTTGCTGGTGGCATGTCGTTGAATGGCTAAGGGTAAATCCTTTGCAGAAATGCCAATGCCGTTATCACGCACACGGATGAGGCGAATACCACCTTCTTCGAGTTCAATTTCAACTTTACTAGAACCGGCATCCAAGGCATTTTCAACCAATTCTTTAACCACTGAAAACGGCCGTTCCACTACTTCGCCCGCTGCAATTTGATTAATCAGAACATCGGGCAGTCGCTTAATTTCCATTTGTGCTTACAACCCAAGGTGTTCGTTATCTGGCTTAAAATAATTTATGGAATAATACCTGAAGATGCGGAAATACCCGCACCGGGCGCGCTTTGTTTTTTAGCGTAATAGGTACCTGGCAAAGGCTGTTCGATAAAGAAATTTCGAATACCTTGACTGATAGCGAAGGCAAGTTTTTGTCGATATTCAGCATTATTTAAATTGCGCTCTTCTTGCATATTGGTAATGAAACCGGTTTCAACCAACATGGATGGCACATCGGGCGATCGTAAAACCACAAAATTGGCATGCTCAACTTGTTTTTTATGTGTTTTGCCTAAATCTTTCAATGATTTTAAAACGATATCAGCAGAATCTTCACTCATGCGCATCGTCGCACTTTGTGAAAGATCTAATAAAACTGCCGATAAGTTTTTATCCTTATTATCTAATGTGACTCCACCGACTAGATCAGCCGCGTTTTCTTTATCCGCCAACCAGCGTGCCGCTTGCGACGATGCGCCTTTAGTAGACAACACATAAATTGATGAGCCATTGGCTTCATTATTCAAGGCAGCATCGGCATGAATCGATACAAATAAATCAGCTTGCAGGCGACGTGCTTTCATATATCGTTCTTGCAAAGGCACAAATATATCATTGTCACGGATAAGGACAGCCTTCATGCCTGGATCGTTATTGACTACGGCTGCCAACTCTTTGGCAATACGTAAAGTGATATCTTTTTCTTTTGTACCACCTTTGCCGAGCGCGCCTGGGTCATTACCACCGTGTCCGGCATCAATAGCAATAATCAACTGACGAGCCGAGTTGCCTAGAACATCATTGATGGTTTTAGATTTTTTGCTTGGTTTGGTAGCAACAGACGAACTATTATTAGGCGCTAATTTTGAATACGGTGTTGAACTGCCTGATGAAATGGGTTTTGTTGCACCCTTTTTTACCGTGGTTTGTGGTTTAGGGCCAGAACTATCAATATCAATCTGTACGATTTCATCGTCCATCAAGGCATAACCAACGTTGCTTTGCCCAGGCACACTTGATTTGCTAACTCGAGTTGGCACTTGCACGGACGGCGCAGACTGTTTAACAACTTCGGGCTGAACTATGTCAGGTTTTATAATTTCGGGCTTTACAATTTCTGTATTAACAACGGCCGGTTCAGAGACCGTTTCCGATTGAAGCATGCTTGCAATTGGATCGTTCGCCTTAGTTGCTTCACTTGCCGGGCTATTTTTAGTTGCTAGCGATTTTGAGTGATTTAATTCAATGGCAATTCGTGGCGAATCGGTACTGTTGTCTAAGCTATATTTCAAGCTAGAATTTTGTGCTAAATCCATGACCAAACGAATACCGGTTGGCGTTTTACCTTGCCGCACGGCTAACACCACGCCATTTGCATTTGGCAGTTTAAATGATGGCCCTAATTCTGCAGCATCAATATCAATAACAGCTCGATCGGGCCCTTGCAGTAAAAAAGCTTTAAAAGATGGGGTTTGAGAAAGTGTAATGTATGCTTTGGTGGACAGTTCGTCTTGAACCAATAGCATTTGTGAAATTTGTGAGTTTGCAGCCAGTGCCGATGAAATGCTCAGGCAGGAAGCCAAGATAAATACGACTATTTTGTTCAAATTCAATCTCATTGTTTAATTGAAACACTGTAAATTAGTGAAATCAAGCAACATTATACCGCCTTAAAAGCACGTTTAACCTGCATTTAGCTTCG